>CAZJYH010000152.1:0-9362 GCA_964549365.1 uncultured Alphaproteobacteria bacterium | reverse complement strand
GGGCCTGGGATGAACGACACCTCGCGGATCGGCTTCTCGGTGATGTCGATGATGTGCGCTCCCAACTGGCTTCCGAGGATCGCGTACTCGCGATTGTCGGGGGCCACGTATCCCCACAGGGCGGAGTTCGGGCCGACGCTGTCGGTGCGCACGGGGTTGATCTGGTCGAACAAGGTCATGTTCAACGATATCGGGTCCTGAGCGCTTGCGGTGTAGACGCACAGCAAGGCCGGGACAAACAAGGCGTAGAGTCGGTTCATCAGGTAATGCCTGCGAATCTCATGTTGAAGTGCCGGGCCGCTCACCGCCCGGCACGAGGGACACGTGTGTTGTTGTTCAGCCGCCGACGGCGACGCCGGCCGCGAACGCGCCGACTTCGATCGTGCGCCGAACTGTGCGCGTTGCCGCGTCGATCACATATACTTTGCCCGGCACGCGCGAAGCGCCGGCGGTCGGATGATGCTGGTTGCCGGTAGTATTCTCACACGAGACGAACGCGGTGCGGCCGTCGGCGGTGAAGGCCACGGCATGCGGCTGCGTTTCGATCCCGGTGATCGTCGCCACCACCTTGCGCGACGCGATGTCGATCACCGAGATCGAGTTCGCGCCCCGGTTCGGCACCCACAGCTCCCGCCCGTTCGGCGTGGTCTTCAGTATCAGCGGAGTGGCGCCGACGGTGATGCTGTCGACGACGCGGCCGGCGGTGAGATCCACGATGCGAACCTCTCCGCCGGCACGGCATGTCAGCCAGAGGAATCTGCCGTCGGGGGTGATCTCGCTTTGATAGGGCTCGAACTTCGCCTTGGCTCCCGATCCCAGCGGAGCATCCGGCACGATCGGGATGCGCCGCGTCACCTCGAGCGTCTTCGTATCGATCTCGGCAACCTCGTCGCCCAACGCGTTCGTCGTGTAAACATGAGCCTCGTCCGGGCTCAGCGTCACGCCGTGGGGTGCGGCTCCGACGTCGAACATCGTATCGGTCACGGCCATCGTGGCCGCATCGACGCGCACGATGTATCGCTGGTTCAACGTCAGGTCGAAGTTCGAGACATAGAGCGTCGAGCCGTCGTGCGTGACGGCCACCTGCGCCGGTGAGGCCCCCACACGCACCCCCCCGAGTTTCGCGAACGTATGCGCGTCGTACTTCTCCACGAAGCCGGCCACGATCAGGTTCACGTAGAAGTATCGGCCGTCCGGCGAGAGCACGATGTTGTGCGGCGACTCCGGCGCTCCGCCGCCGACGGCTCCGACGCCGATGTAGCGCATCAGCCGCTCGGTGCTCAGGTCGATCGCGGCAACGTAATCTTCCGCCTGACACGTGACGTAGACGCGCGGGCGAGCTTCACCGGCCAGCGCCACCTCACCCGCGTCGTTCCTGGCCCCCTCGTCGATCCAGCGCCGTATCGTGGCGATCTGATTCGCCGGGAGCGGATCGCGGCCGAGCGGCATCCTCGGCGAGGCAGTCGGCGCAACGTTGCTGTCGGTGTTGATGTGCTGGAACAGGTGGCTCTTGGCGGCATTGTATGGGATCACCTGCGCGCCGTACGAGGAATTGCCGCTCATGACATGTTCCCACGTATCGAGCCGAAGGCCGGCAAGGTTCTCGCCGCTGATGTGGCATCCACTGCCGGCGCAACCGTTGGTGAAGATCGGTTGGATATGCTTGGAGTAGACGATGGTTTCGGTGTCGGCCGGAATCACCACGGGGGGCGGGCCGACCGGATCGTCACCGCAGGCACTGATCGCAACCGCACATAGGAACAGGAGGCTCGGACCAAAAACCCAAGGACTGCGCATACGACATTTTGGAGGAATGTGAATCGTAGTGGCGCGGTGGGCGCGGCCGCAATATCGATCCAGCGTTTTGAGGAAGATGCAGGGAAAGAGCAAGCGGGGCAAGGCGCAATTTATGGAATGTGCGGTGCGCGGCGTCGGTGCGGGCCCGGTGCGTCGACATTTCATCACAACGGAGAACGCGCGGGGTCGCATTTGCGGGATTCGGAATCCGGATCCATCGGCGCGTAATGGTTCGGGCCCGATCCGCCGCACAAGTGGATCGGGCCCGAACATGCTCGTTCAACGGGCGCCGGACGTTGCCTGCTCCCGCGTCACCTGCCGATCGACGTCTCCACGATCACATTCACCACCCGGCAGTAGAAACGCCCTTCCGGCAGCGCGTTGTCGTACAACAGCCCGGACTCACCCAGCCCCTTCGCCACCGTTCCCGGCAGGCTGAGCGCCTTGGCGGTCGCGCGGGCGCGTTCGGCCGACAGCCGCTGGTTGACGGCCGCGTCGCCTGCGCGGTCGGTATGCCCGGTGATCGTCACCTTCGCATCGGCGGCGATACGGCCGCGAATCAGATCGATGATCCGCTTGTTGTTATCGGAGATGTCGTACTTGCCGTACTCGAACAGGATCAGGCTGAACTTGTTGATCTCCTTGTCGGCCATCCCCTCCTCGCGCTTGCGCTTCACCGTCACCTGATCCACGCTGAACGAGGATGGTGGGGTTACGTAGGTCTGGCCCGCCAGATCGGTCACCTGAAGCTCGTAGTCCACCTGCTGGCTGCCGCGGGGGATCGAGGATCGATCCTGCTGAACGTCCCAGTCGATCGCCGCGGGAACCGCACCGTTCCCCGCGAAGCCCTTCAGCTCGCGCCCTCCCTGCGACGCCGTCAGCTTCCACGCGTGCACTCCCGCCTCGGAGTTCACCGTCGTGCTGAAGCGCACCGTGTTCGGATCCGTCTTCAGCACGGTATCGATGGTGAACACGGGCTCGAGAATCTCCGGGATATTCGCATACATCTCCACGCGGCGATTTTCCTCCTGACCGTCGGGCGTGGAGGTCGACGACGGCTTCTCGGGAAGGTCGCGCGACTCGATCTCGATACGGCCTTCCGGGATCGCCCAGACGTCGCGCAGATAGTTGCGCACTTCCTCGGCGCGCCTGCGTGAGAGATCGGGCTTTCCCTGGTCGGAGCCGGCGGCGGAGTTGCAGCCGACCAGTCGCAGCGTTCCGGTCGGATTCTTCTGCATCCGCCAGCCCACCACGTTCAGCATGTTGTAATAGGTGGGGAGCACGTCCATGTTCTGCAGGCTCTCCAGCGAGAACCGCGCGGCCTGCGACGGCGACAGGCGCGCATACCGTGCCGGCAGCGAGGAGGCACCGTCGTCGAAGAAGACATAGTTGAGCAGCGGCCGCAATTGCGGCGCAACGAACTCCTCCACGCGCATCTTCGGGATCGCGCCGACGACTCCATCATCGGCCTTCGAGGCCGCAACCGTCGCGGTCAGACCCGGCGTGATGCTGATCGTGTCGTCCGGATCGAACGGGCTGGTGATCGTGAACCGGATCGCCGCCCCGATGCGGAGCGAATGAACGTTCCATGCCGTATCCGGTATCAGCTTCGTGATGCCACGGTGGTACGAGATCTCCGGCGTCAGCGTCAGCCGCTTCGAGAGCGGCAGCTCGTATCCGAGGCGCGCAACCACCGAGTACTCGGGCGATACGACATCCGGGATATCGACCGACCAGATGTTCCGAACCAGCCCATCGTAGAAGACGATGTTGTTCGGCGAAATGATCGTCTCCTTCTGCTCGACCGACTTGGCCAGCGGGAACGCCACGCCGACGCCCAGTTGCACCGACAGCGGGAAGCTGAACGGCGTGATCACGACGCCCGGTTCAAACTCCACCAGCCCCAGCGTGGGCGCGATGCTGTGCTCGACGAGCGCCTGCACCACCTGCCCCCCCTCGACGACGTTGCCGATATACTCCTGCACGGTCATGGTGCCGGTCGAGGAGGCGAATCCAAGCCGTGCCTGCAGGGCCACGGCGGGCGCGACACGAATCTGCCCCAGCGCGCCGATGGTGAACCCTGTGCCCGAGCCGCCGTCGAAACCGGGAGCACACGTGGGGATTCCGGGTATCGCGGCAAACTTCGCATCGTGCTGCACCAGCTGAAAGGAGGCGTAGCCGCCGACCTTGGTCTGATTGGTGTCGAGATCCTCCTGCGCGGCCGCACGCGAGGCGCAACAAAGAAGCGCCGCCAGAAGCATCAGGCGCATCATCACCGGGCGCGTGTGCGTGGTTGTGATCTGCATGCCGATTGCTCCTATCGCGATATGATCAACGTTTCAGCGGCACGGCGCACAGGGCTGCGAAGCACCATGGTATACGTCCCGCTCGGTATGTCGGCCGGCAGGTTGATGTCGCGCACCAGATCCTGCTGCTGCAGGCTTGTCGGCCTCCACGACACGGCATACACGCGCCCACCGGCGGCGTCGAAGAGTTCGAGGAACGTTTCCTCCGTCTCCATCGTGCTGACGTGCACGACGATCTCCCCGCCGCGCGACGGATTCGGCGCGATCTTCTTGATGCGGAAGCCGTCGCGGTACTTGATCAGACGGTCGGCATGGCCCCTCCTGTCCTCACCGGCTCCTTCCTCGCAGAAGCCCGGCGATTCGTACATATTCCCGCTGTCCAGCGTCGAGGGGACGCCGGCACACGTTGTGCTGATGTAGAAGTTGGTGGACTGCTCATCACCGAGCAGCACGTCGCCGACAAGCTCGGTGATCACGCCGTTGGCGACCTGGGGCGTCCCGGCCATCGAGATATCCAGGGTCATCGTATTGCCGGACAGCGACTGATTGACGACCGTTCCCTGTGTCAGCGATCGGAAGAAGAAGAGCGTGGCGTCGAAGCGAATCGACAAGCGGAGATCGTTGGGATCGCAGACCGGAAGCAGTTTCGGATTGCGCAGCTCAATCGGCAGATGAATGCCCTTCCAGTGTGGATCGACGATCGTATCGGTCATGGTGTAGGTGATGTCGGGCGCGGCCTGCCCCGTCGGCTGCGAGGGCCCTCCGCCCTCTTCCGGTGCCGTGTGAACCGTAGCGATGCCGGGGATCACGGGGGACGCGAACGCCGATGCGGCAGCGAACCACATCAGCATCAACAACGTCCTCGTCCCACTGCGGAGTGAGGCGGTAGCGAATTGTCTCATGAGAGTTCTCGCGGATTGAGGCTACGACGATTTTCGTGCCCGAAGCAGATGGAGGGACGGCGCGCGGCACATCCCACAACGTGAATGCAGGAAGGAGTTGGACCTCACTTACCCGAGCGTATGTGCCGAATGTACAGAACAGCGCCCGCGTTCGCAACAGACGGCCTGAACGTTCGTGAATGATGACTGCCCACACGCTCGAAGAAGCGAGCCTCGCGCGATGAGTCGCCGGAGGGAGATCAGGCTGAACGGGAGGGAACCGATGGTGACGCCGAATCCCGGATAAGCGTTCGTGGAATCAGCGGTTGGCAAGGGTGCACAGCAACGTTACTTCCGTTTGTCGCTTGCAAGTTTTTCCGAGAGCTCCTTCATGAACGCACTGCGAGGCCCTTCGCGCTGCTCCGGCTCGGGGGCATCGGGAAACGGAACGCCCATGATCTGCGATGCGAGATAGACGGCGAGATCGCCCACGCAGTAGCGCCGCTCGCGGTTGGTTGGCGCATCCGGGCCAAGAAACGTCAGAAGGGCCGGATCGTCCATCTCCTTCAACAGATACGGAAGCGTCGACTCACCAAAGCTGACGAGAGTGGTCCCAAACTTTCCAAGATGATGGCCCGGCAGTCCCCACCAATTGTGCATGAACGCGCCGGAAATTGCCTCACAGTAGATACGAACCATCTTCTGATCGGGGGTCTTCCCCCCCATGACCAGCAGCTCATGCGCAAGAACGCGCAATCGATGGTCGCTCCGCTCCGACTTGGCGATCTTCTCCAAATCCTCCTGGGCTTTCGCGCGTGCAAGCAATCGATCCGCTTCGCCACGCTGGAACAATGCGTCCACTGAAGTGCCTTGCAGCTCTTCACGCATTGTACCTAAGCCGGTTACTGCCATCATGTTCCTCCTGATGCTCTGAAAAACGCAAAAAGAATCTACTACCAACCTCCCCCCTTTTCAAAGCCCACCCGCAACAATTTTCCGCGACCCGGGGGATTCGTGCCTCAATGGGCCTGCCGATATCGGCATTCGACGTCCGCGGATCGGCCGCCGATCTTTCACCGTCGCGCCGAAGTGCATAACTTACGCCGTGACCCTTCTCAACACGACGCTCAAACCCTTCCTGAAACAATTCTACATTGTCGTGGACTTTGAAGCCACCTGCTGGCAGGAGGACGGCCGGCGTGGCGATTAAGAGATCATCGAGATCGGATGCGTGAAGATGGACCGCTCCACGCACGCTCTGCTCGATGAGTTCCAGACCTATGTACGCCCCCGACGGAACCCGAAGCTGAGCACGTTCTGTACCCAGCTTACAGGGATCACGCAGGCCGACGTCGACGCGGCCCCCCCGTTCCCATCGGCACTCGCCTCGTTCGTGGACTGGATCGCCGATCCGGCACGGTCCACGCTCTGCTCCTGGGGAGCGCTCGATCGCTTCCTTCTGCGCCAGGAATGCCGATTCAATCGTGCCGAATACCCGTTCGACGACGAGTACATCAACATCAAACCGGCGTTCAGCGAGGAGTTCACCGGGCGGGGCGTCAGCATGGAGCGCGCGCTCGAGATCGCGGAGCTTCCGCCCGGCGGGCGGCGCCACAGCGCGATCAACGACGCCCGCAACGCCGCGCTTCTCTGGCGTGAGGTGCTGAAGAGCCGCCGATAGTCTCGCCGCCTCGCCTTCGCCTCCGGCGCGCAACGGCCGGGAAGAGCCCTCGCCGCGCGCCGGCCGCACCCCGCACCGCTCAGTTCAGGTCGATGTAGACCGTCTTGGTGTGCGTGTACGCCTCGATGGCCGCCGCCCCAAGCTCGCGCCCGAACCCCGACTCCTTGAAGCCACCGAACGGCAGCGCGTTGTCGGTCATGTTGTAGGTGTTCACCCACACGGTACCGGCCTTCACGGCACGCGTGAACGTGAGCGCCTTCTTCAGATCGTTCGTCCAGACCGCCGCGGCAAGTCCGAAGGACGAATCGTTGGCGACGCGCAGCGCCTCGTCGGCATCGTCGAAGGTGATCACCGAGGCCACCGGCCCGAAGATCTCCTCGCGTGCGATCTTCATATCGTTGCTGACGTTGTCGAACACGGTCGGCGCAACGAAGTAGCCCTGATCGCCCACGCGCACGCCGCCTGCCAGCAGATGCGCCCCCTCGGCCTTCCCATGCTCGATGTACCCGAGCACGCGGTTCATCTGGTCCTCGCTGACGAGCGATCCCATCCGCGTCTTCGGATCCAGCGGATCACCGACGGTCATCTTCGCCGCCCGCGAGGCCAGCACCTCCAGGAATTGATCGCGCGCCGAGCGTTCGATCATGATTCGGCTCCCGGCCGTGCACATCTGCCCCTGATTGAAGAAAATCCCCATCAACGCCACCTTCGCGGCCAGCTCCAGGTTCGAATCGGCGAAGACGATGTTCGGGGACTTGCCGCCGAGTTCGAGCGTCACCTTCTTCAGCGTGGAGGCCGCGGTGCGCATGATGGTCTTCCCCACCTCCACCGACCCGGTGAACGCGATCTTGTCCACCAGCGGATGCTCCACGATGGCGGCACCGGCAACGTGGCCGAGGCCCGTCACGATGTTCAGCACGCCCTTCGGCAATCCGGCTTCGATGATCAGCTCACCGAGGCGAAGGATCGACAGCGACGTCTGCTCGGCCGGCTTGATGACCACGGTGTTGCCGCAGGCGATCGCCGGGGCGATCTTCCAGGTCGCCATCTGGATCGGGAAGTTCCACGGGATGATCTGCCCGCAAACGCCCACCGGCTCGCGCAGCGTATATGCGAAGGCATTGGCGCGCGCGTTCGGCTCGATCGTCTCTCCCGTGGCCTTTCCGGCCCAACCGGCATAATAGCGGAAGCAGGCGACCGACTGCGGCAGATCCACCTTCAGCGCCTCGACGAGCGGCTTTCCGTTGTCCAGCGTTTCTAGCTCGGCAAGCTCCTCGATGTGCTGCTCCATCAGATCGGCGATCCTCCAGAGGACGCGAGCGCGATCGGCACCGTTCATCTTGCGATACTCCCCGGCCTCGAACGCCCGGCGCGCGGCCTGCGCTGCGCGATCGACGTCCTCTCGGTCGCCGGCGGCCACGCGGGCGATCACCTCGCCCGTCCCCGGATACCGGCTCTCGAAGGTCTCGCCCGAAGCGGCATCCACCCACTCTCCGTCGATCAGCATCCTGCCGTAACGAAGCAGGCCCTGCTCGTTCAACTGGTTCTTCTGCGGTTGCAACCGGGCGATCCCGCTGTTGGCGACTGTCTCTTCCATGGTGTCTTCTTGAGATGTATTCCGATGTTGTTGATGTCGAGATCCAATACGCAGGCCCAACGCCCGCCATGATCGCTACGCCGCCTCGAAGCGCCGCAGCTCCATGTTCTCCTCGCTGAGCACGAGGTAGGACCGATCGCGCAACCATGTGCCGAGATTGATGTAGGTCCCCCCCGGCAGGTCCAGGCGCAGCGGGCGGTGGCTGTGCCCCATCACCACCAGCTGAAATCCCTCGTCGATCTTCCGCCGGGCGAACGCGGCCAGGCCGTCGGTTTCGCCGGCGCGTTCGTCGGCGCCTCCGGTTGCGTTGCCGGCGCCGTAGTTCTTCTGTGCGGTGTGGTCGCGACTGCGGCGCGATGCAAACGCGGCCAGGCCGATGCCGAGGTCCGGATGAATCAGCCGGAACAGCGCGTTCGAGACGCGCGCGCGCAGCACACGCTTGAGGATGGCGTACCCCGTATCGTTGAATGCCTTGCCGTCGCCGTGCGCCAGATAGCACCTGCGGCCGGCGATCGTGCGCTCGATGTCGTCGAAGTGCACGCTCACGCCGATCTCCCGCTCGAAGAAATCGCGATGGCCGAAGTCGTGATTCCCCACCAGATACTCCACCCGCACGCCGGCATCGACCAGCGCGGCCAGCGCGCCGATCGTGCGCGAGAAGCCGCGCGGAATCACCGTCCGGTACTCGAACCAGTAATCGAACAGGTCCCCGACGATGTACAACGCCTCGGGGCGCCCGTCGCGCACCTTCGCAAGGAATCGGAGCAGGGCCGCCTCGCGATCGCGATTCAATGCGGCGGAGCCGAGCCCGAGATGAACGTCGGAGAAGAAGTAGACCACGTCGGAGAAGTACGCTTCGGGTTCCGCGCGCCGCGCATGCGATGAGCGCCGAGGAAGAGAGATCGAGCGCGACAAGTTAGCACGGCGATCGGATTGCCGCGCAACGGGCAGTATGACGATCGCCGGACGTGAAGCCTGGAACGAACGAAGGGACGGGGAGCGGCCCCCATCCCTTCATCGGGTATACAGTTCCGGACGGTCACGGGCGCCCGACAGTCAACGCTACCGAATCACGGTGACCGTGGTGGTCGCGTTCAGGC
>CAZJYH010000151.1:7858-9467 GCA_964549365.1 uncultured Alphaproteobacteria bacterium | reverse complement strand
TGGACGGCGCACTGCTCCGTTCCCGCCAGATACTCCGTCCCGGTGCCAACCAGCAGCCCAGCCATTTCATCACGATGAACCATGAGGACGCTTCGATTGCGTTCGTGATGGCGGGTCCGGACGGCGTCTACGCCACGGTTGTCGACACGCTGCTCGGCGATCGGATGCTGGTGCGCCAGGTGAGCCGCGGCACCGACTCGGCGTTCTCGCCGTCGGCCGTGTTCTACGGCGACACGTTGTACGTGGCCTGGCAGGACAACCGCAACACCGTTCCCGATATCTATGGGCGCGCGTTCGCCACCGGCACCTACGTTGTGGGTGTCGATCCGGACGAACCGGCGGTGACGGCGATCGGCCTGAACTCGGTGGCGCCGAACCCGGCCGCGACGAGCACGAGGGTGCGGATCGACATGGCCACGGCCGGAGAGGTGTCGCTGGCGCTTATCGACGCAACCGGGCGAACGGTGCGGAGCGTCGAGAACATGGCTGTTCCCGAGGGGAGCAGCGCGCTCGACATCAGCGTGGCCGATCTTCCGTCGGGCGCGTATCGACTGGTTGCGCGCACCGCACGTTCCGTTACCAGTGTGCGGGTGGTTGTGGTACACTGACCACCGCGATTGCGCGTCAGAGTAAGAGCCGAGGCCGTTCGCTCACAAAGGCGGACGGCCGCGGTTGTTTTCTGCCGCGGCGGCGGCATGATCAACGCTACGATCAGAGGCCATTCGAAGCAATTGGTAATGATCGCGAAGGCAATTAACCGTAGGCGGGGACGGTTCTTTGGCGTAGATTTCCCGCCTTAACACTTTCGATTCCCGCTCAGATAGCTCGTCCGTATGCCATCGAATCCCAAGTCCCTGGCGGATCACGCCCTGAACATCGGCTTCGTCGGAATTCACCTTGCAAGTCTCCTGGTTTTCTGGGTTGGCTTCAGTTGGACAGCCCTCGCAGTCTGCATCTTCCTCTACTTCCTGAGGATGTTCGCCGTCACGGCCGGATACCATCGGTATTTCGCGCACCGTACGTTCAAGACCTCACGCACCTTCCAGTTCATCCTCGGCGCAATGGGCGCGATGTCACTGCAGAACGGGCCGCTCTGGTGGGCCGCGCATCATCGCACGCACCATCGGCATTCCGATACGGAGCTCGACGTCCATTCGCCGGTGATCGGTGGTATGTGGTGGGCCCATGTCGGCTGGATTCTCTCGAAGAAGTTCAGCAACTACGATCCCAAGCTGGTGGCCGATCTGGCGCAGTACCCGGAGATTCGCTGGCTCAATCGGTATTACATCTGGATGGCCGTCGCGATGGGCGTCGTTCTCTTCATCGCCGGTACGATCCTCGCGAGCGTCGCTCCGGGCCTGAACACCAACGGCATGCAGCTGCTGGTGTGGGCGGGTTCCTGAGCACCACGATCCTCTACCACGGCACGTTCACGATCAACTCGCTGGCGCACCGCTTCGGTCGTCGCCGGTTCAATACGTCGGACGACAGCCGCAACAGCTTCCTCCTCGCGCTGATCACGATGGGCGAGGGCTGGCACAACAACCACCATCGCTGCCTCTCGTCCGAACGGCAGGGCTTCTACTGGTGGGAGATCGACATGTCGCAC
>CAZJYH010000151.1:0-7848 GCA_964549365.1 uncultured Alphaproteobacteria bacterium | reverse complement strand
GGATCTGCGCACGCCTCCGAAGAAGGTGTACGACGAGGCCGAGCGCCTTCGCGCCGAGCGCAGAGGGCATCGCCGTCGCGCGTCGGCGCAGACACCGCTGCTGGCGGACATCCCGGCCGCCGCGCGCACGGTGCGCGCCGTCGACGAAGCCGCACACGCGATCGTCGAGACGGTGAGCGGTGAGGCGGGGCGTGGTGCCGACCGGCGTCGCACGAAGGAGCTGACGGCCGAGGCCTGAGCCGCGCGGCGAAGAGTCACGCGATGGTGATTGGAAGATTGTGACGGCGCCGCGAGCAATGTGATGCTCGCGGCGTCTCCTGTTTTGGGGCCGGCGCCGATCGATCCATCGCCGCGCAGAGGGCCGGTGATCTCACGCTCTCATGGGGATGACGGCCGGCAGCAGCGCGAACAGTCGGTCCATCGCGTCGTGTGCCTCGCGTGCGAAGAGCGACGGATCGGCGTACGCCTCGCCGCCATGCTCGCCGACGATGTCGGAAACGCAGCGCAGGATCAGGCAGCGGACGTTGTTGCGGGCGGCCACCCAGGCGATCGCGCCGGACTCCCAGTCGCCCACGACCGCGCCGTGTTCGGCGTGCAGGCGTTCGACATCGGCCGGGAGCAGGTCACGATCGGCGGAGAGGAGGAGCGTGCGACGCACCGGCACAGGGAGGGAGCCGGGGAGCCATGAAAGATCGATCGCCTCGGCGTAGTGTTCGATCGCCTCCTCGGCGCTTCCCATCTGCTCGATGATGTCGTAGATCACCGTCCGTTCGGCCATCACGATCTCCCCGCGTTCGATCCTTCCGGCAAATCCTCCGCATGTCCCGAGGTTCACGATCAGCTCCGGCCGCCAGCGGTCAAGCGCATGTTGCGCCGACGCGGCGGCGGAGACCTTCCCCCAGCCGCCGTGCAGCACGATCGCCTCGATTGTCTCGGCGCCGTGGGTAAGCGTCCGCGCGAAGTATTCTCCAAACGGCGTGGCCCCTGATTCGACGTCCGGGAACAACCGGCGCACGGCGCGCCACTCCGCGTCGGCCGAGACGACAACGCAGATGCGCGGCGATCGGATCGAAGGCTTGGGATTGTCGATCATAGGTGATACGTTCAGCGCGACAAGACCGTGCATACGGCACGGAGACCCGGCCGCCTCATTCCGGACAAAGTTGATGAAAACCTCGACACGCCTGCAACGGATTCCGTTCCTCCTGCTCCTCGCCTTCGCGGTGGCATCGGCCGCGAACGCTCAGGATTCCACATGGTTCAAGGCGATCACCACACAGGTGGGCCTCGACAGCATCGACAACTACTTCATGTGCGTTGCCGACATCAACGGCGACGACTACCCGGACATCGTGCTGCAGGCGGGTGTGCAGACTGAGAATCAGGTGCGGGTGTTCCTCAACACGCGGAGAAGTGCGACGGGTGACGCGGGCGATCGTCTCTTCGTGGAGACCACCGAGGTCTCCGGAATCAACGGCCCCGGGCGGATTGCCGACCTGATCGGGCTGGCCGATCTGGACAACGACGGCGACGTGGATCTGGTGACCGCCACCTATTTCTACACGCTGAAGGGGCCGCCGGACTGCACCGAAAATCCGGACAACGGCGGACGCTGCGAATCGTATCTGAACGACGGCTCCGGCCATTTCACCCTCGTGCCGAACAACGGCCTGCACGATCTCGGTCCGATTCCCGGTTCCGGCATTTCGTTCCTTGATTATGACCGTGACGGCAGGATCGATGTGTTCCTCGCCACGCATTTCGAGGACGGCTTCTGCCTCGGCCTGGGCTCCGCCAAGTACCTGATGCGCGGCCGCGGCGACGGCACGTTCGAGGACGCCAGCGAGGCGAGCGGCATATCGGCATATACCTCGGCGCTCTTCGGCGTCAACGCCGGCGACTGGAACAACGACTGCAATCAGGACATCCTCACCGCCATCTACGGCGCGACCGGTACGGGAAATCTCTGGCGGAACAACGGAGACGGCACCTTCACGGATGTGGCGGGCTCCAGTGGGTACAACCCGCACTTTCAGAGCGGCGACAACGGCCAGGCGATGGTTCCCTGGGCGGCCGAACCGTTCGACTTCGACAACGACGGCGATATGGATGTGCTCTTCATGCTGGTGCACGGCGGCTCCGGGGCCGGCGAGGGGCGCTCGACGATCTTCGTCAATCAAGGGAGCGCCGGGGACTTCAAGCTCGTGCCCGACCTCGCGCGCATCGTGCGCCGTGCGCCGCAGTCCGGCCATCACGGCGACAACCAGGGACGCTTTCTCGACTTCAACAACGATGGGCTCTACGATCTGGTCATGAGCGAATGCGTCTATGTGCCGGCCTCCGATCGCCTCTATTTTCTGCTGCAGGACAGCCTGCATCGGTTTCACGACATCACCGACTCGCTCGGATTCATCACCGGGACATCGGCGGCGACGATCAAACAGATCATCAAGAACCCGCATGCGATCGAACCGATCGACTTCGATCTCGACGGCGACGACGATTTCGTCTGCGCAAAGTATCCGGGCGACAAGCGCTTCCTCTTCCTTCGCAACGATGTCGGCAGTCGGAACAACTGGGTGGCGGTGAAGCTGGTGGCGCCCGCCGGCGTCAATCGCAGCGCGATCGGCGCGAGGATTACGGTCAAATCCGGCGCGCTCACGCTGACACGCGATATCTATGCCGGGCAGGGGAACTTCTGCGCGCAGCAGCCCTTCATCCTGAACTTCGGCCTTGGCGCGCGCACCGCCGTCGACACGATCATCGTGCGCTGGCCCGATGGTTCGTGCAGCACCACGACGGTGACGAACCCGCCGATCAACCGGATGCTGGTCATCGGTCGCGACGGGCTGCAGCAGTCCGGCACGAAGGCCGACCCCGAGGATGATGTCACGAAGCTGCCCCTCGATCTGACGCGCCGGTAGGGCCGATCGCGGCCGACAGCCCTTCGATCGGGCCCAGGCACGGTAACGATTCCTCATTTGGATATTGTCGCGGGCTTCATATGTTTGAAGCCGGTTCAGTTCGCGTCGGCTCGTCCAGAAGCCGCTTCCCCTGAAAGCAGGTCCCCCCCCCTCTTCCCTCGACACCGCGGGATGCGTGGTGTACGCTGCGTCGGCAATCGTTTGCGTGACAAACAATACAAACAATAGCGTCGCCCATTGGTGATCGTACCCGCGTGCGATGATATGGAATGGACGCCCTGTATAGCGCGAGGAGCCTCGTGCCCCTTGTGAATTCATCCTATGGAGTCTCGCTGATATGAAACAGCTTTCCACCCTGATGCTGTGTCTGTTCGCCGTGCTGCTTGTCGGTACGAGCGACGCCGGAGCTACGCTCACGGACTACAGCTTCGTTACATCCACGGATTCGTGGATCAAGACGGCGCAATCGACGTCGCTGCTGTCGCCCGGGGCCGATGACGAAACGTCGCCGGTTACCGGTATCGGGTTTACGTTCGTCTTCGACGGCGTGCCCTACACCCAGTTCTCCGTCAGCTCGAACGGGTTGATCGGGCTCGGCTCGCAGGCGGTGTCGTCGTGCTGGTCGAACCAGCTCACGACCCCGAACGGGCTGTGCGACCAGACCACCGGTTTCGATTACACGCTGGCCAACGTGCCGCACATCGCCCCGTTCTGGGACGACATGCGCGTTCCGGATCAGGCCAACGACGGATTCGACGGCGAGATCAGCTACGGCATTTCCGGTTCGGCGCCGAACCGCATCCTGGTGATCAATTTTGTGAACGTCGAGACCGACTACTTCAATTTCAACTACAGTTCGTTCCAGGTGCGCCTGTATGAGAAGTCGAACAAGATCGAGTTTTACTACGACTTCCTGAACCCGAACTACTTCGGCGGCGACGGCGCCTCGATCGGATTGGCGATGACGTCCTCCAACTTCCTCAGCGTGTCGCCGGAGTTCGGCGGCGCGTCGGTCTACAACGCCGAGCCCAACGATTCGTACTTCCCGAGCGAGCCGTCGATGGACGAAGGGATGCTGTACACGTTCACGCCGTGTCAGGTCAACTACGTCGGCGATGTGGCCGAGGGTGGCACCGACGCCATGGACGAAGGCGACGTGTTGCTGGCCGGCAAGCAGACGATGGTGTATACCACCGCGACGTATTATCCGTTCTCGATGAGCACGGACGCGGCATGCAGCTCGCGCGTCGTGACGGCCACGATTGACGGCCCGGCCGCGTCGGACTACACCTTCGATCCGGAGTCGGCGGATCTGTTCTCCGGGAACGAGCCGACGACCGCCACGATCTGGTTCCGCCCGACGGCTGTCGGCGTGCGCAATGCGCGCCTCGTGCTGACCGATGACCACGGCGGCGTGCGCACGTTCATGCTGGCGGCCGAGGGGTTGCCGCGCATCATTTACTCGGGGAACATTCCGCAGGGTGGCGTTCCCTCGATGACGAACGGCGCGACGCTGATGAGCGCGATCCACGTGCACCGCGGCGAGAGCGGGGACTTCACGCCGATGACGTTGACCAACATCCTCGAGGATGTCGAGGCGCCGGACGCTCCGGTCACCTATCAGATCAAGGGGATGAGCGGCGGCCAGTACGCGATCGCGCCGGCGAGCACGGAGATCGCCTCGGGCGAATCGCACACGCCGACCATCACGTTCATGCCCACCGGCATCGGCCCGATTGGCGACTCGCTGATCGTCATCGCCGACGGTGAGCGTCGCGCGTTCCAGTTGCTGGCCATCTCGGACGGCATCGGCGCGGAGCTGCTGCTCAACAATCAGCCGCTCGTCGACGCTGCGCAGTTGTTCACGAACGCGTTCAGCTGCGCCGGTGAGGAGCCGGTGACGATTCCCGTCCTCGTTCGGAACGTCGGCAACCAGCCGTTCGAGATCACCGGCGCGGACTTCTTCGCCGTGGACACGGTGTTCAAGCAGGGAGTGCCCCGCTACCCGATTCTCCGCACGAACAACGACATGCCGATCCGCTCGAACGACTATATCATCACCGAGACGGCGCCCGTGGTTCCGATCACTCCGGCACAGGCACATTTCCCGATCACCGTGGCCGTCGGAGCAACCAAGACCATCTACGTGACGTTCATCGGCCAGCTGCCGGGCAAGCGTTTCGTGCGCGCGTTCGTGCACACGAATGCCGAGAACTTCGCGGCGCTGGATGAGGACGGGGAGCAGATCGAGGGGCTGATCACGTTCGATCTCTTCGGTCGTGGGCGGAGTGCTCATCTGGCCGGGGCGCCGAACGGCGATCGTCCGCGGCCGGTGCAGTTCGGTGAGCGCAGGGTCGGCGATTCGGTGACCATGGCCGTGACGCTGATGAACACCGGCACGTGTCCGCTGCGCATCAGCCTGCCGCGCATGGAGATCGTCGCCGGCGACGTCGACGAGTTCTCGATCATCACCAAGCCGTCGAGCACGGTCGATCCGGTGACGAATGACCTGGTGCTTGCGCCGGGCACGAGCGATCTGCTGGTGTTGCGCTTCATCGCATCGCATCGTGGTTCGCGCCGCGCAACCCTGCGCCTCGTGACGAACGACTCGACGATCGGTATCGCGGGCATCACCGAGCGTGGTGTCCAGTATCTCGATCTCTACGGACAGGGGAAGGCCGACCTGTACGCGAGCAATGCGGACCTTGGGCAGGCGCTCATCGGCGGCGGCCCGGCGGAGCATACGCACGGGGTCGTTCGTCTGCGCAACACGCAGGACAAGTCGGTGGTGATCACCGGCATCAAGATCGGTGGGATCGATGCGGCCGAGTTCACGGAGGATCTGGCGAAGAAGTGGCCGGCGGTGCCGCTGGTTCTTCAGAGCGGTGACCCGATCGATCTCGGCATCGAGTTCGCTCCGCGCTCGGGCGGCACGCCCGGCTCGCGCGATGCAACGGTGACGTTGTACCTCGACGGCGGCGACTCGATCGTGGCGGGGTTGTACGGGATTGCCGGCACGCGTCTGATCGCGGTGAACACGACCACGATCAATCTCTCGGTGAGCACCGGCGGCCAGGCGCGCCGGTCGGTTGCCGTCAGCAACTCGGGCACGATGCCGCTCAAGATCACGGGGATCAACGTCAGCGCGCCGGACTTCACGGTCACCGGCCCCGACCGCACCGAGCTGGTGCCGGGTCAGACCGAGATGCTGGAGATCACGTTCACGCCGCAGGGCCCCGGCCTTGTCAACGGGACCGTGACCATCGAGAGCAACGGCACCAACGGCTCGCAGGTCATCACGCTGAACGGTGCGGCGAGCACCAGGCGCGTGGATGATCCTGCCGGCATGACCCTCGGCAGCGTGCAGCCCGACGGCCGGATCGTCAGCCCGGTGCAGGAGTTCTCCGTAAGCGGCGTCACCGGTGTCCGCATTGCCGACGGCACGGCGTTGCTGCAGAGCGTTCCGAACCCGGCGCGCGACGTCGTGGAGATCGGGTGGGTACTGCCGCGCGGTGGCGCCATGTCGTTGCAGCTCTTCGATGCGGCCGGGCGCATGGTGCGCACGCTGGTCGAGGGTGTGCAGCTTGCCGGCAACGGCTCGGTGCGCGTGGATGTGGCCGGCCTGACCTCCGGCGCCTACTTCTACCGTCTGAACGCGGGAGGGCTCACGTTGACGCGTGGGCTCACCGTGGCGCGGTAGTCCGTACCGACGGGTGCCGTTTCGGTGCCGCCATGTAGACCAACGGGGCACGTCCGAATTGCGGACGTGCCCCGTTGTCGTAATGCCCGGCTGCTTTCGCATGACATGAAGTGGAACGCAGCCGATCGGAATGTGTCGGCGCCGGTCAGGCCGCTTCGTTCGTCTCGAGCAGCGCGCGCACTTCCTCCAGGGGGAACTCCGTGCGGGCGAGCAGCTCGAACGCCTCCTTCACCTGCGCCAGGAGGATCTCCACGCCGCCGATCGTCGTCGCGCCGGCGCCGGCGGCATCGCCGAGCATCCGCGTGACCGCCGGGCTGAAGTTGGTGTCCACCACCACCTGACGGCTGTGGAAGATGTCGGGGATCGTGATCGGCGTCTCGCCGACGTTCGGATACGAGCCGAGCGGCGTAGCGTTGATGATCAGCCGTGCCTCGGCGAGCAGTTGCGCGATGTCCGGCGGGAACAGCTCGTGCGCCTCCACCACGGAACTGATGTTCGGTCCGCTGAGCACCTGCTTCAACACCTGTGCCTGCTGCGGCGTACGGTTGGCGATCGCGACATGCCGCAGCCGGAAGCCGCGTACCACCGCGTAGGCCGCCGAGCGTGCCATCGCCCCCGCGCCGAGGATGACGGCGCTCCCCATCGAGAACTGATCCTTGTACGGCTCCAGCAGCTGGATGATCGCACGTGCCTCCGTGTTGTGGCCCGTGGCCTGGTCGTCGTCGAAGACGATCGCGTTGATCACGTTGGCGCCGTGCGCCTCGTCGGTGAGGTAGTCCACCAGGCCGCCGGCGGCGCTGCGCAGCCGGCCGTCGAGGTAGACGCCACTGGCACCCAGGGTCCGCAATGCGTTGATCGGCACCGCGATCTCGCGCATCGGAGCGTCGAACAGCAACGGCGCGACGTCGGCGCCGGAGATGGCACAGGCCGCCGAGAACATCTGGTGGATCAGGTTCTCGCCGGTCGGATGGCTCAGCACACCAACAAGGCGTGTTGCGTGCGTTGTCTGCATGACGGGGTACTCCGTTTCAGCGTTCAGCGTTCAGAGTTCAGCGTTCAGAGTTCAGCGTTCAGAGTTCAGCGTTCCAAGTTCCGAGGTGCCAAATTCCACATTCCAGATGCGGGCGAATTCTGTCATTGACGACCGCCCTGGATTGTCGCGCATCTTTCACTTGGCACTTGGCACTTGGCACTTGGCACTTGGCACTTGGCACTTGGCACTTG
>CAZJYH010000150.1:0-9470 GCA_964549365.1 uncultured Alphaproteobacteria bacterium | reverse complement strand
TCAGCAGTGCGACGAGTCGGCCGCCGGGCTTCAACAGATCCTCGAACGCGTGGCGAACGTGCGCGATCCCCTCCGTCTTGTTGAACGGCGGGTTCATCAGGATGCGGTCGTACCGTTCCGTGTCGGTTGCGGCGGTGAACGTCAGGGCATCGCGGCCGACAAGGTGGAACCCCTTCAACTGGAGAACCTCGGCACGGATATCGGAGAGCTCGACGACGTCGATGGTGCAGGTCGGACAATGGCGTCGCACGGCGTCGGCGATATCCCCCTTGCCGGCGCTTGGTTCGAGCACACGTAACCCGGGCGTGAGGTTCGCGTTGGCGATGACGAACCGCTCGATGATGGGAAGGGGCGTCGGATAGAACTGCTCCTCCTTGCGCTCTTCATGGAAGAGCCTCGGGGCCAGCTCGTTCAACCGCATGCCGCGCTGCTCGAACGTCAAGACACCGTGCGATGCGTCATACGCGCGCGCGATCTCCTCGGCGAGCGCCGCGTTCTCGCCGGCCGTCAGCTCGTCTTTGTTGAAGCGTTGCATGACGCCGCGATGAACGGCGTTCTCGGCGCGGATGGCCCGTAGTTCGTCGTCGACCGATTCCAGCCAGGCGGCCTTTGTCCCCTCGAAACTCTTCGGCTTCTTCTCCAGCTTCTTGATGCGCTCGATGTTCGCGGTGATGGCGTCGCGCGCCGGCGCGTGGTGGATCGATCGGAACCAGATACGAACGGCGCGTGCGTAGGTATCACGATCGAGGGGTTCCGGGGGATACTGTGCATCCGCCGGCGGCTCTCCGTGCGTCGCGTGTTCGGTTCGTTCGCTCGGCGGAACCTCGGATGGAACAGCGTCGGAATCCCTCCGTTTCTCGGCGCGGCACTCGTCAAGGCTTGACGCGTACAGATCGTCGAACGCAAGACCGATCAATTCCCCGACCGCGACGAACTCGGCGTTGATCGCATCGATGTATGCGACGTCGATGCGATCGTTGCAAACGGCGCCGGCATAGAGGCTCACAATCGTGCGGAAGCGTTTCTGACGATCTCGGTGCCGCTCGCTCAACAGATCGCCGAGCCCGGCCGGCGCCGACGGGTCGCCGACGAGGGGGGCGAGCGCGGCCAACTCGCGCTCGATCGCGCGCGCGGCGTACGCAGCGCTCCGTCCGCGCCGGCGCGCATCCTCGTAGGCGCGCACCAGGCGCTCATAGCGCGTGCGTGCGGCATTGGAGTTCATGGCGGTGGTTTCTCAGTTGTGTGGTGGTCCGTCGACGTCGTTCGCGATTACTTGATCGCGTTCTTCAGAAGCTGCTCAAGGCGATCCAAGCCTCTATCTGCTTCATTGCCTCTACGCTCTTCGGCCGACTCCGGCGATGCGGTGACGTCGATCGCGGGCGGAGGCTGCTTATGTTTCTTCGCGCGCACGGCGCTTGGTGATGCCGTGCGTTCGGTCTTCGTCGGCTCGGGCGCCGTATGCGCTGCGGGGGGCTCGCTCTCGTGCGTCCGAGCGGTCTCACGATCCCCGCTCATGGGCATGAACGCCCACAATGAGTCCCGCCAAGGATCCCCATCCAGATCGATGTCGAATACGTGGTCGAACGTTGCAAGGTCGGACACCGGATGCGCCAGTACACGCGCGCCGGTGTCGGCATCGCCGTCGACTTCGGCAGTGTAATATTCGCGCCCTCCGTCGGTGAAGAACACCAGCATGTCGTCGGTGCGAACGAGGGGACTGAACTCGGGTTCGTCTCGCATGCCGTGCAGCGGTTGGAGTCCTTCTTCGCGGAGTGCGCGGAGGTAATCCACGACCGCCCGTTCCATGTCTTCAGGTCCGTCCACGTGCTCCGCTTGTTTGTAGCGCGCTTCGACGCCGTCGGCAAATGCGGCGACGGCGTTGATGTTGTCGATCAGGACAACATCCGAGGAGATCGGCGGCAGGAGATTCTCAATATTGGGTGTGGCGTACCCGCGACGACCGGCAGCGCTGAGAAAATCAACGTACTGTCCGGCATAGGTCTTCCATGAACGACTCAGGAATTGCCAGAACGCGAAGTATTGCGCGTCGAACACGTCGGCGTCAACGCGTTCGGGCGGCATCACCAGGAGCGCTCGCACATCGTTGACGAGGCGAAAGAACCCGCGACCGCCGCGTCGTCTGTTGTCGGCAATGCCGTACCATCGTTCACGTTGCGCGTCATAGACTTCAAGCAAGATCGGTTCCCAACGGTTCCCAATTTCGTCGAACGGAAGCGATTCGGGCTGACGGACCAGAGCGATATGATCGACGTCGGACACCGTCACGGCGTCGCCGTCGGGGCCGATCTCAACGACAAGCTCCTGACTGTCGAGCCAACCGGCGGATTTGCCGGCGGTTTCCACAAACTCCCGAGCACGCTGTTGCACGTGGTACAAGTAATACGCATGCTGTGCCATCCGCCGATCGTAGACGATGCGGGGCGCCTCTTCGGCGTGCCGGTGAACAGGTGGTGCCGTGCTCTGCATGGGGTTCTCTTGGTCGTTGTGTGCGGTTTGCTTTCGTCCCGTTGCCTTGCGTTCAGTGCCCTTGTTCGTCGCGCGCTTGCGCTTGGACGGCTTGCGCCCGGACGGCTTGCGTTCGGTGCGTTCCGGTGTCGCAATCTTCGGTGCTGCGTTCACCGGCGTCGCGCTCGGAACTTCCGGTTCCGATGTTCGCCTCCCTGTTCGTGTTCGCCTCGGTGCTCGTGTTACCGCCGTGCGCGCGCTTGTCGTCGGTTGCCCTTGCGGGTGTTTCGGTGCACGGTCCGGTGTACCGGATGCAGGTGGTGCTTCCTTCTTCGGTGTCGGCGGCTCGATCGTCGTCAACTCGATCGCCAATACACGCGTTCGATACTGTTGCAGTGCCTTTGCATCGTCGTCAGTGATGGCGATGTAGTTGCCGTCGCGGCGATAGAAGAGCACGACGCCGCGGCCGGTGCGTTCGGCGAGCTTCTCGGCCTGCGTTCTGGCACTGGCGGGCATGGCGCGAAGCAACGACTGCACCGATGGGAGCTTCGGTTGTATCACCGCGACGCGCGTCGCCCGCTTGTCATAGCGCGCGATCGCCGCGTGGTCGTCCTCGGTGACGCCGTCGTACGCACCCGAGGACAAACGGTAGACGTGGACGGCACGCCAGCGGCTTGTCGCAAGCCGTTGCGCATCGGCGCGGACGTCGGCCGGCACCTTCGTGTGTGTCGTGCTTTCGTCGGCGAGCGGATCGGAACGCCGTGAACGTTCGTTGCTCCGTGGTCCGTTCAATACGGGCGACGTGCCGGTGAACCGTTCCCAGATCGATGCGTTCGCGCCGCCGCGCGTCGTGTGTACGTCCCTTCCAGCCATACCGATACTCCTAGCGTCCACCGCGAATGATGATCGTAACGTTGCCGGCGCAACGGCTGGTTCGTCCGGTCGCCGTGTGCTTGGCTGCTTTGTGCTTCGCCGCCGCATGCTTCGTCGCCGAGTGCTTCGCCGCACCACGTTTCGCCGTGCCTGTCGTCGCGGCGCGCTTGGCTGCTCGATGCCGGCGTGCCCCGTGTGGTGCGTGACGCTTTGCAGGGTGCCTTGCACCGCCCGCATACGCGACGAAGCTCACATGTTCACCCGAACCGTTGACTCGGCGTGCACGGCGCCTGCGAGCCTTGAGTCGTGTGCTCACGAAACCCGGTGCACGCTTGGTAGGAGCGCATGGTTGTGCCGGCCGCTTTGAAGCGGAACGCTTCGCGGCGGTGCCCTTCTTCACCGCGCGTTTCTTCGCCGCGTGCTTCTTCGCGGGCGGATGTTTCGCCGGCGTGCTGCCCGCCGTTGCGGTTCCCTTGCGCGCGTGTCCCTTGCGCGGCCGCGCAGCCGTGGCCGTCTTCTTCTTGCTCTTTCCCAAGCGGACTACTTCACCGAGTGCCATGACAGTTCTCCTTCAACGCTATGTGGTTCTGAAGTACGACCGCACCCGGTGCGAACGCACACGAATGAGCCGTGGGCGTCTGCGTCCGTGCCGGCGTGCATTGCCCGAGCGCGCAGCCCCGCCGCGCGTGCGATGCCGTGAGCGGCGGCGTGCAGGCTTGTGCGCGCCAATGAGCGTGTGCAGCCCGTAGCCTGCCGCCAGTGCGACCACGATCGCGAACGGCCAGTAGTCCGCCATCCACGTGCTTACCGGTCCTTGTGCCACGAGTTGCACCTGCGTTCCGTCCGCCGTCGTGAGCGTGCCCGGCGTCGTGAGCGCGCCGGCTGCGGTCGTGCGGATCGGCGCGGCCTGCACCGGCGCTGATTGCACCGGCGCTGATTGCACGGGTGCCGATTGCACCGGCGCGGGGAGCGTCTGCACCGGCGACGGTTGCGCAGGCGGAAGGGTAGCACCATCGCCGCGTGCGAACCATTGCCCGACGAGATCGGGCAACATCGAGGTCAGTTCGTTCGTGTTCATCGCCGCCTCGTTGAACGTGTGCCCAGGCGCCGCGAGCGTGGCCGCGAGCGCGTTTGCTTCCTCGCGCCTTTCTTGTCGGCATGCACCAGCGCATAACACCCAACGCCGAGGAGCGCGGCGCCGAGGACGAGCCACGGCCAATACGCATCGAGCCCTGTTGATTCGTCGCCGGATTCATCCGCCGGGGGGGTGCCGGTGCCCGGTGTCGTCGAGCCCGGAAGGGTCGCGTTCGATGACGACGAGCGCTTCACGGCGCCGGACGACTTGCGCTTGGTGCTCCGCTTCTTCGTCCCGGATTTGCCGCCGGCCGCTCCGCGTACGACGTCGCCGGCGACGTCGGGCAAGCCCTTGCCACCGGCCGCCCCCTTCGCCGCCCCCTCAACGGTGTGCCAGCTCCCGCCGACCGTCTGTTCATAGCTATCGAGATCGAAGCCGCTCATGCCGCGTTCCTGCACGTGTGTATGATGGATGATTCATCGGCCGCGCCGTTTCATGTACGCATACCCGGCCGCAGCGGCACCGAGCGTCGCGGCCATCACCAGAACGCCCGGCGCGCCGATCGTTGCACCGTCGTCCGTCGGTCCGCCGACGTCCTCGATGTGGATAAAATCCCAGCCGATGCCGCGCTGGCACGGCTGCGTTTGTGCCCGCTGCTTGACCAGGTGCAACGGATAGCTCCATTCGGCGACGCGGTTCTTCTTGTTCCCTTCGACGGTTCGCATCGTGACCGCCGAGACGCCGATCACCACCGTGATATGTCCGGTCGATGCCGTCGGGTCGCTGCCGTGGTAGCCGATCGCACCGACCGCCGGCGTCTTGTCGACGCGCAGCCCGGCCGCAACCGCTTTCTTCAGCATGTCGCACGCGCCGGAGGTCTTGGGCAACGGATTGCGCACGCCGGCGGCGCGTGCAGCCTGTTCGGCGATCACCCACGCAAGCCGCGCACAGTACGCTTCTCCGCCCCGCGCACCGTACAGCTCGTGCACATCGTCGATACATGATCCGCCGTTGCGCACCACCTCACGACAACCGCGTTGCGCCCACCAGCGTGCGATGCGTACGATCTCGTTCTGGTATCGGTTGGGCATCTTCGTTCTCGAGCGTGGCGATGGGGGTTCACCCGGTTCGTTTCACACGGGCATGATGCTCGCCGGCATCATGCCGACCGGCGTCATGCCGACGACTCAACCACAACACGGCGGCGAGACCGAGCAGCCCCGACGTTATCCACGTCCAGTTCGCACGGAACCATGTTCTCGGTTGCGGTTGAGCGTTCGGCGCCATTGCTATCTCTTCCGTTGTTTGCCGGCTGCTGATCGTTTCGTGTCGTCAATGCGTGCGCCGCTCTGGGTCACGCCCTTTTCGCGCGCGGCCGGCAGGCCGGATCCTGACGGCAGGCCGGTGGATCGGTCGGCTCGCGGATGTCGCGCACGACGAGCGGCAGACCACGGAATACAGACGTCACACGCATCGCGGCCTCGTGTGGCGCGAGACACGCATGGATGAACGCGAACCCGCGCGACGGCTTCCGAAGCTCGTCGAGCGCATAGCTCACATACCGGATCTGTTGTCCGGAGTTCCCCTCCACGGCAATCATCCGATCGTCGGTCAGATCGAACACCGTTCCGATGTGGCCGGATATCTCGCTGCCGTTGCGCGATCCGGTGGCCGATGACTTGCGATAGAACTGCGCGCCGATGACCGGCTCGTCGCTGATGAAATCCTTCAGCACCTCGTGACGCCGCGACTGTTGCAGCATCAGCGCGGCGCCGGCCGTCTTCGGAAGCAGCGGCCGCAATCCGAGCGCTCCGCACGCCTCGGCATACAGCACGTAGGCGGTCATGGCGCAGTACGCGACGCGCCACGATTTGCCCCCGGTAAACCGGGCGGTCAGATCGTCGACGCATGAACCGCCGTCCTTTCGCGTCTCGCAGCACCAGCACTCTGCCCACAGCGCCGCACGGTTCCGTATGTAGGTTTGAAGCTCGTTCATGGTGGTTCCCTCCGTCAATCGTCGGCGACGTCAGGCGTTGACGACGTCAGGCGTCGGCGATCAACACGATCGACTTGACGACGCACGATCCTGATGACGCGTTGTTGGTGACCGAGATCGAAACCACATCTCCTTGCGCGAACGTGGCCGCGTTCACCGTGTCGGCGTATTGCCCGGCCGTTCCACCCGCCGGCACCGTGACCGTCAGCGCCGTGTCGACTCCGTTCTTCCGCACCGTCAAAACGAGAGTGCCGTCCGAGGGCTGCGTGCCGGCGACGAGGACGCGAAGGTTCCGCAAGGTTGCCGCGCGCGGCATCACAACTTGCCGGAGTGCCTCGGTCGCGTCGGTATCGATGAGGAACGGTGCCGCGTACTCGGTCGTCGTGCCGGCGATCGACGTCGGGAAGCTGAGTACGGGCGCGAGGATCGATCCGAGCCCGGTCACCGAGAGCGTTCCCGCGAGCGTCAGGCCCGCCCCGATCGCGATCTCCTCCACACTGCCGCTTCCGGCCGAGAAGCGCCCCAACAGCCGTGCCGTGGTGATGTTCTGCACCTTCGTGAAGGTCACTGCCTGGTTGGCGATGCCGCCGCTCGTGACCTGACCGAAGCCGAGCACACCCGCGATGCGTTGCAAGACCAAGTCGTCGGCGCCGGCGACGATGTCGGACGGGTCACCGCTCGTGCCGAAGGGGCGCCCGATGACGCTCACGGCCGCACTGTCGCGGAGCTTCGCGTCGGTGACCGCGCCGTCGGCGAGTTTGTTCACCGTCACCGCCCCCGATGCGAGCTTCGCGCCGGTGATGCTTCCGTCGACGACGTCCGCGCCGATCGAGGGGGCGGCATCGTTGTAGGTGAACGTGATCGTGCTCGTGCTCACGAGGATGGTGCCGACGGCGTCCTGTGCATTCTCGTCCGTGTAGCTCGTGATGCCGATGAGAAAGGACGTGCGCGTGATGCGCCGAAGCTCCCCGGTAACCACGTCCCAGATGAGCAGCTCGTCGCCTCCGTCCGGTGTCGTCTTCTCGGGCTTGCCGTGCACGGCCGAGGGGGAGATCGTCGGGTTCGGATACGTACCGGCAAGGTCGCCGCCCGCCGTGCCACTCGCCCCGCCGCTCGATGCTTCGGGGAACGAGGGCGTCACGATGATGGAGATGCAGTTCATGATGATCGTTTCTTCGTGTGATGATGTCGCTTCGATCGTTGCGCGTGCCGCGTCTGCGTGCGCCGTTCCAACAGGTACCATGCGAGCGCTCCGGCACCGAGCACCCCAACGCCGGCAATGATCCATCCCCACGGCGTTTCCGATGGTGCGTCGGGATCGTCCGGCGGGCGGTTCCACTTCGCCGCCGGGTCGAACGTGACGTTGTCGGCCGGTCCGATGTGGCAGTCCACCGGCGGCTCGGACTCGTCGTGCACGAGCGCGCGCCACAACTGGTTGAGCCATGTGTACTCTCCCGCGTCCAGCACATCCCACGTCGCGGCGTTCAGCGCTTTCTCCAGGTACGTCACCATCAACTGCGCGCAGGCTTTCGGCAGGCGCCCGCTCTTCAGGCCCTTGATCGCCGCGTCGCTGATGACCTGACTCGCCTCGCCGACTCCTTCGTCGCGCAGTTCATGCTCCCCGCGATCGGCGAGCGGTCGGTCGGCAAGCGATCGATTGGCGAGCGCTCGACCGTGCAACGCTCCCCCGCATTGCGAGCAGCCACAACGAGGGCGCGCTTCGTCCATGAGGTTCGTGGCCGAACCGTTCGGCGACGAACCGTTGGTCACGGGAACGTGGGGCCGTTCGGCGACGGTGATATAGTGCGTCCCGGTGCTCACTTCCTGCGGCCGCGCTTCTTCCTCGATCCGGCGTAGTAGGCGATGCCGCCGATGAGCAGAACGCCGGCACCCCCGGCGGCCCAGACCCACCACGGCGTTCCGGCGATGCACTCCGGAGGGAACTCGTCGAGCCCCTGCGATGCCATCGCGAGCTTCTGAATCCACACGGCATCATCGGCGGCCGGTGTCTTGCCGGCGATCAAGCCGGTGATGATCGCGTTGGCGCGTGCACGGCACTCCGGCGTGATCGGTGCCTCTTTGATCGACGTGAGAATCTTGTTGATGTCGGCCACCGCGCCGGTGCCTGATCCACCGTTGCCGGTTCCGCCGGCTCCGGTTCCGCCGGCCCCTTGTCCGTTCGGCATGGTCGCGTTTTGTGGCCCAAGGGAGTCACCCGACGAAAACATGTCGTCGTGGTCGTCCATGAGCTGCTCGCCCGGATGTGTGAGATAGCGATCCATTGTTGTGTTCGGTTTGGTGGTGCGTGTGTGCCGCGATCGTCACGTCTCGATCAACACCGCGGCTTGCGCGGGCGCCCTGTGCGCAGGCGTTTCTTCCGACCGTGCGCCATCTTGATGCGTGGGCCTGGTCCGATAATGCCGAGCAGCCACAACGCACCGATGGAGCATGCCGCACTCAACCAGACAACGGCGAAGGTGCTCCAGTACGTCCCGTCGTCGCCGAGTGCCGGCGTGCCCGGTCGGAGCGGCATCGCATCGCGTTGCGATGGGTGCACGCGCACGTATCGTTGCTCTGTGTTCGGCATGGTGGTATCGCCTCAACGCTGTCGATCGTTCGTTGTGTCGTACATTTTCCCCGGCCATATACATCCCGCTCGCCGCTCGGTGCTGCCGTGGAATACGAGCGCTCACGGTCCCGTTCCTCTCTGGCCGATGAGCGCCCGCACTTGGGGTAGATGCGCATTCAGCGTTCGGCGGGCGGGAATTGTTCCCGCCGATGGGACTACGCGCCCGATGCTTACGGCCAGTGTCGCCGGGGGAGATTGACGAACGGTCCGAAGACGAAGCTCTCCAGCTCGGTAACCATCTCGTAGAGATCCCGTTCCGCCACCCGCGTCCAATCGATCTCGTTGAACACATCCAGCACGGCCTGCGGCACGTCGGGGGCCACATGCAGCACCGGCGGTGAGGCCGGCAACGGCGGCGGCGTCTGGATCGATGGGAGCATTCCCTTGCGTCGTGTCGCGAGCATGCGCAACCCCTGCGCCACCGATGCCGG
>CAZJYH010000149.1:7259-9470 GCA_964549365.1 uncultured Alphaproteobacteria bacterium | reverse complement strand
TAGGCGAGGCGCTCGTAGAAGGGGACCGCGCTCAATCGTGCGTTCAGCTCCATCGTCCGGAACCCCAGCTCGCGCGCGAGCCGCTCGGATGCTTCCACCATCGCCGTGCCGACGCCGAGGCGCTGGGCATCCTCGGCCACCGCCACCTGCCGCATCTTCACGATCGACGCATCCATCGGCTTCAGCAGAAGGCAGCCGACGAGGCGGCCGTCGCGATAACAGGCCAGATGCAGCTGGTCGGACTCCTCGCCGAGAACCTCCGGCGTGAAGACAAGGCCCAGCGGGCGCCTCAGGATCGCATCGCGC
Organism: uncultured Alphaproteobacteria bacterium; assembly: GCA_964549365.1. Lineage (GTDB taxonomy): Bacteria > Bacteroidota > Ignavibacteria > OLB7 > OLB7 > JAFDZV01. The sequence continues at coordinate 9,164 of CAZJYH010000149.1, read as the reverse complement.
AGCGCGACGGTCTCCTCGTACTCGGCGGAGCCGTGTTGAATCAGTCGAATGTCGAGATCGTGTTCCACGGTCTGTGAGATGATGGATGGATGCGGGCTTCCGCGAGCGCGGCGGCGCGCGATATCGGCTGTCGTGCGGCGGCCGCGAACGGGCTCGTGAAACTACACCGCGTGCGCCGACGGGCCAAACGTTCTGCCAAGCTGGTAGTATCGGTTTGGCGGATGCGTCCTGCTTCGGGATGTTTGCAGCCTCCCGAGAATAGGCCGCCGCTCTGCGGCGGGGTTCACGGAAGAAGGCGCCGATCGCTATAGATAGGCCGCCGCTCCGCGGCGGAACGTCGGTCGGTCCCGAGCGTCGTAGACGCTGCCTCTGCCTCTGCATCGTCCGGTGTTCGCTACCGGACGCCAAGCGCCCTAGGTACGGCCTATCAGGGCGTGGCCATCGTCGAGCCAGGCAAACTGAGACACTACCGCCAAGCTCGCTATATTCGCGCGTTCCCTACACTCCAATACTTCGTACGACATGTCCGAAACAGTTGCGATCGACCCGGCAGTTCTGGAAACCTACGAGCCGGTGATCGGCCTGGAAGTGCACGCGCAGTTGCTTACCGACTCCAAGGCGTTCAGCCGCGCGGCCACGGAGTTCGGCCCGACGCCGAACACGAACACCGATCCGGTGGTGCTGGGGCATCCGGGCACCCTGCCGGTGGTCAACCGGATGCTCGTGGAGTACACGGTCCGCATGGGCCTGGCCACCAATTGCAGCATCCGCCGACTGAGCCGCTTTGCCCGGAAGAACTACTTCTATCCCGATCTGCCGAAGGGCTATCAGATATCGCAGTATGATGATCCGATCTGCCACGACGGCTGGATCGAGATCGTGCCGGAGCCGGATCGGACGATGCGCATCGGCATCACCCGCATCCATATGGAAGAGGATACCGGGAAGATGATCCACGATCTGGACATCGACAATACGCTGGTGGACCTCAACCGCGCGGGCGCCCCGCTCATCGAGATCGTATCGGAGCCGGACATCCGCTCGGCGCATGAGGCCTATCTCTATCTGATGCAGATCCGCAGCGTGGTGACCTACCTCGGCATCTGTTCCGGCAACATGGAGGAGGGGGCGCTTCGATGCGACGCCAACATCTCGGTGCGCAAGCGTGGGACCGAAGCGTTCGGGACGCGGACGGAGGTGAAGAACATGAACTCCTTCCGCAACGTGGAGCGCGCCATCGAGTATGAGGTGCTGCGGCAGATTGAAATTCTCGAAGCGGGTGGAACCATTCAGCAGGAGACGCGTATGTGGGACGCTTCGAGCCGAGCCACCCGCTCGATGCGCTCGAAGGAGTCCGCGCATGACTACCGGTATTTTCCGGAGCCGGACCTGCTTCCGGTGATCGTGACCGAGGAGAAGATCGAGGAGATCCGGGGCGCGTTGCCCGAGCTTGCCGTCGCCCGCCGTCGCCGCTTCTCGGAGCAGTACGGCCTGCCGGTCTATGATGCCGGCGTGCTGACCGACACGCGCGCGCTGGGCGATTTTTTCGAGGAGACGGTAAACGCGCTGCGCAGGAAGGAGTCCGAGCGCTTCAAACTGGTGAGCAACATCGTGATGACCGAAGTGCTTCGGGTGCTCACCGAGGAGCATATCGAGATCGACGAGTTCCGGATCAGCCCGGCGCGTCTGGCCGGTCTGGTGGAGCTGTTCGCCGAGGACGTGATCTCCTCGAAGAACGTCAAGGACATCTTCGCCGAGATGCTCGGCTCCGAGAAATCGGCCGAGGAGATCAGCCGCGAGAAGGGGTTCGTGCAGATCAGCGACACGTCGTTCATCGAGGACGCGGTGTCGCAGGTGCTCGGTGCCAACCCGAACGAGGTGGAGGCATATCGTGGGGGGAAGGCC
>CAZJYH010000149.1:5114-7249 GCA_964549365.1 uncultured Alphaproteobacteria bacterium | reverse complement strand
TGTTCGGCTTCTTCGTCGGCGAGACGATGAAGCTGACGCGCGGCAAGGCGAACCCGAAGCTCGTGACCCAGGTGCTGAAGGGGCGCCTCGATGCAACGACATGATCGGCGCGCATGGCGCCGTGCGAGCCGTTCGATTCCGGACCATACGCGCTCCGGGGGCGACCGAAGAACAGAGATGATGATGACGACAACCATGAAACGCTTTACGCTCCCGTTCGCCCTCGCGGCGATGTCCCTCGCGTTGACGTTCCTCGTCGGCTGCGTCGAGCAGTCCGACACGGTGGTCACGTTCGACGAGGTTCTGGAATCGACGACGTTCGAGAACCGCCTGCTGGCGCCGGTGGTGCTCTATCGCGACAATGTCTTCCTCGATACGTTGCCGGCCTCCACCACGCGCACCTATGCGCTCGGGCGTCGCGGGCCGGTTCGACACGGCTGGCGGCTGGTTGCGCCGTTCGATCGCTTCGGTAAGAAGGCGAGCATCGAGCCGCAGATCGATCTGGGCGTGCAGTACGACCTGCGCGGCCGCTACAGGATCGACAACGACCTGAAGGGGAAGGGGATCGATGCCGGTCGCACCATCTTCACGCCGATCGTCGGGAACTTCACGAACTACTCGCTGCGCCTGATCGCCAACTACCGTGAGGACGATCAGGTCTACACCGATTATCTCATCCCGCGCACCATCGATTCCACGCTCAGGTTCGCCCCGTACTTCTTCTGGCATTCCACATCGAACATTCGCCTCGAGTCGATCCAGAGCCGCGATGTCTACGACTTCTCGCGGCAGGATTCCGGACGCTACGAGCTGAAGATGGACGACACACGCTCCGAGTACTCGGGGACCGGGCGTACATACCCGGTGACGGTCAACTAGCGAAGGAGACGGCGATGGCGCGGGGGCGAAGCGGCCGGCCGACGGAGATACGTTGAAGTTTGATCCACAAAGACCCATGAGAACGAAAACGGATAGATCCTCGATCGCATCGCGCCGCCTGCGCGCGCTGGTTGCACTTCTGCTGCTTGCGGGGGCCGTCGGCGCCCGCGCGCAGGACCGTCGGCCCGTGGAGGTCGATGCGGCCGGCGTGATCGGCGTGGTGATCGGCGTCAAGGGAGGGCTGGTGTTCACCATGCCGCGCCGGGAGTTCCCGAGCCTCCGCGTCGGTGAATCGGCGACCGGAACGGGAACGATCTCGAGCAGCTTCGCCGAGACCGGCCTGGGCCATCGCTACGGCATCGAGCTGTTGATCCCGTTCACCAGCAAGTTCGCGCTCGCGTTGGAGTCGGGCGTGCAGACCTCCGTGACGCGGCTGGCGGCCGACGGCGCACGCCCGGCGATTCGGATGGATCTGCAGTCGCTGCAGCTTGCGGCGGGCCTGCAGGGAAACATCTACGTGGACACGCTCGCGTTCCGGCGCACCGGGCTGCGCAACGTCTACATCGGCGGCGGGGCCGACATCGATCTGTACATGCTGCGCAATCGTGTCGAAGGGTTCCGTACCGACACGCTCGGCGCCGTCTCACCGGCGGTGGGGAGCTTCGAGAACAACGACCCCTTCCGCACACTGGTGGCGCTCAGGCTTGCGGCCGGTGTTCGCTACGGCGTGGGGGTGCATTGGGAGTTGCTGGGGGAGGCGTCGTATGCCTTCGCCTTCAACTCGCTCTTCTCGAGCGACGTGGTGCGCGACAACGGCTTCACGCTCGACAACATCGGCCTCTCGGCCGGGATCGGATATCGGTTCTGAGCCGGAGCATGGGGAATTGAGAATTTGAAATGTGGAATCGAGGACACGTGTGGTGGAATGAAAAATTTGAAATGCTGAATGCGAAACCGAGGGTGTAGGCGGTAGGGTGTCTCAGCCGCCGGCTTCTCCGCTCTCCCTGGTGCGTCGCTCCCCTTTTCCAAAGGGGAGGCCAGGAGGGGTTCGCCGGACGGCAGCACGTAACCGTTGTAGCTGCCAGTTGAACTCGCTGCCCCCCGATGAATACATCGAGGCCAATCCCCATCCTTCGCGATGCTGCGGACATGCCCGGCAAGAGGGGGAGGAGAGAAACGGTGGGCGATCGTCTGTGCGTCCCTCCCCTTTTCCAAAGGGGAGGCCAGGAGGGGTTCGCCGGACGGCAGCACGTAAC
>CAZJYH010000149.1:0-5014 GCA_964549365.1 uncultured Alphaproteobacteria bacterium | reverse complement strand
GATCGTCTGTGCGTCCCTCCCCTTTTCCAAAGGGGAGGCCAGGAGGGGTTCGCCGTTTGGCTCTCACGCCCGGCACTACTGCCACCTCACGGACATAGTCGCCAATTGAAATGCGGAATCGAATCGCCGGGTGGGCATTCGGTTCCGCATTTATCATTTCTCATTCGGAATTTCACCCCAGATACTTCACCAGTCGCAGCTGGTTGGAGCGGTTGGCGGTGACGCGATAGACGACGTCGTCCATCACCAGCTTGATGATGTGCAAGCCGAGGCCGCCGCGCATGCAGAGCTCGAAGTAGCGCTTCATGTCGAGCTTCGGCAGCGAGTTGGGATCGAAGTTGCGGCCGTGGTCGGTGAGCACCACCACGAAGCGATCGCGGTCGGTGCCGATCTCCATCTCGAACGTCTGGCCGGTGCTGCCGTGGTAGGAATGCTTGATGATGTTGGTGCAGGCTTCGTCCACGGCCAACGCCATCCTGAACGCGGTTTCGCGATCGAATCCAAACCGGATCGCCTCCTCCTCCACGACGGAGCGGATGCGATGCAGCTCCTCGGTGCGGCTTGCGACGCCGTCCCGGAAGCGCACGGTATAGGTAGGATCGCTCTGCATGTCTCAGCAGTCGGATGGGGTCCCGTTGATGAACTTCTCGCGCGCGGTCTGCTCGTCGTCGTAGATCTCATAGAGCATCGGGAAGCCGAGCAGATCGAACCCGTTGTAGACTTTCGGCGACATCTCGGCCAGCTTGATATCGCCGGCGTTGACGCGCACTTCCTCGATGAACGCCATGAACACGCCGAGCCCGGCGCTGGAGATATAGGCGAGCTCGCGGAAGTTCACGATGATGTTGAACTGCCGTTCGGAAAGGAGGTTCTGGAACGCCTCCTCCAATCGGGGCGCGGTGTGCGCATCGAGATAGCCGTTCAGATCGATGATCCGTGCTGGGGGGCTCTCACGTATCGATAGCGAAAACTGACTCATCGTTGTCATCGTGATTGTAGAGAAACGTCGGCAAGATAATCGTCAGCGGCCATGGAACTGCCGTGGCATCAGCACCATCGCATGATCGCGAGTGTGCTGTCGTCGGCCAGCGGCTCGCCGCGCGTGAAGGCGTCAATCTCCGTGAAGATCGCGTCACGCATCGCCTTCGGGTTCGGGCTCGTTCCTGCGGCGGCAACGGCGGCCGCCATCAGCGCATCGTATCCAAATTCCTCACCTTCCGGCGATCGCGCCTCCGGCAGGCCGTCGCTGAAGAAGATAGCGTAATCACCGGGACCGAAACGAATCTCCTCGAGTTCGAGATTCCGATCGAACAGATTGGGGCGCGCGATCGCCAGTCCCAGCCCCGAGGGTTTGCTGTAGCTGCCGATGCCGTCGCGGATCAGCAGCGTAGGGCAATGCCCGGCGCGCGATATGTGCAGTGTCCGCCGATCGTCCGCGATCTGCGCGCAGGTCATCGTGGCAAACCACCGCTGGTCGATGCTGCCGTGCAGCGCCACGTTGGCGCGCGCCATCAGCTCCTTCGGCGAGGAGCACTGGCCGGACAGCGCCTGCACGATCCCCTTGATCATCCCCATGTACAACGCCGCGCTCGCCCCCTTCCCCGAGACGTCGGCCACCAGCAACCCGATCGTGTTGTCGCTGAAGGCCACCACGTCGTAGTAGTCGCCGCCGACGATGCTGGCCGGGAGCGACTCGGCGTACAGCTCATAATACGGGCTGCTCGGCATCTGCTTCGGGAGCAGCCGTTCCTGCAGATCGCGCGCGATCAACATCTCCTGCTCGAAGCGCTCGCGTTCGAGCGAGCGGCTGATCAGGCGGGATTGCTCGATCGCCAGCGCGATCTGATCGGCGAGCGCACCAAGCAGCAGCACATCGCGCCGATCGAATCCGTTGGCCTGATCCTTCGCGGCGTAGATCGTGCCGAGCAGATTCTCACCCAGCCGCAGCGGCGCCGCGGCCAGCGACCGCAGTTCGAGCGGGGAGTCACCATGATACAGCATGGTCCCCTTCAGCCGATCGATCACCTCCACGCGCCGCCGCTGCGCCACGGCCTGGGCGATCACCAGCTCCTTCCCGATCGGCTGCGTCATCAGCTGGCGCGCCATCTTCTTGTCGATACGGGCCTTGTCGCCCAGACGGATCTCGATGGCCTCGCCGTTGCGCAGCTCGATCCATGCCGCGGCCGACCCGGTTGCATCACAGACGATCGCGACGGCCGTGTCGATCATGTGATCGGTGTCGAGCGACTGCGTCAGAAGGCGCGCGAAGTTCGCGAGCGAGGAGACCTCCGTGTTGCGGCGGTCGATCGCTCCGGCGGTCGGCAGCGCGAGGATGACGCTGACGAACGTCACCGTGAAGGTGAAGATCAGCGTCAGGTGCAGCGCGAACCCCAGCACGGAAAGGCCCGGCGCGAAGCCGAGCAGCGCAAGCGAGAGGTCGCCGGTTTCCACCGGGACCACCGTGGCGCTGATACAGATGAGCCCCAGCAGGCTGAAGCCCGCCACCCCCCACTTCTGCCCCTTGCGCAGGTTGATGATCCAGCCGTTGCGCGATGCGAGCACCAGCCCGAATGTTCCCACCAGGCTTGCCAGCACCACGAGCGGCGTCGCGAGCGCGAGCGACGTTCCATCGGACTCCAGCGGGGCAAGCTGCGCGACGGCAGCGGCGCCGAAGAGTACGAACAGGTAGATCCCCGGAAGCCGTGTGGCCGGGCCCTGCATCCGAAAACGAAAGATGCAGACGAGCGGTTCCAGCAGATACGGCACCGCCGAGAGATAGGCCAGCGCGTAGAGCCGGCCGCAGAAGAAGGACCAGATGCTCAGCGGGACGCCGTCGGCCGAATGGTCCATCGGGCCGAGGCTCAGCACCAGCAGCGAAACGGCCATCGCGGCGGCGGCCAGCACCATCTCGCGCATGCGCTTGTATGCGTCCTGCTCGCTCTCGACCGGCTCCAGGCTGCGAATCCGCAGCAATGCCGGCACGATCGCCAGCAGCGGGATGATCGTGCGGATCGTTTCCTGCTCCGCCGGCGGCTGCGTCCATCCCTTCGTCAGCAGGTCGTACGCCACAAGCACCGCCCAGATGGCCGCGAACGAGGCGAGCATCAATGGGCGGCCCAGGTGCGGCACGCTGAAAAACGGGCTTTCGGACTGGGCATCGGTTTCCTTCTTCGGCGAACGGGCCGGAAGGTTGCGAAGGAATTCGGCGATTCCGTGCAAAATACTCCGCGCGGGCTGACCATCGCATTACACCGCGAAACATTGCTATGTGGGCCGGAAGTCGTATGTTGCTGATCGCCGTGTTTCAATCGGTGGCCTTGTGGCGCCCTTCAGCGGCAAGGCTCAGACCCATGGATTGAAGATCAGGAGTGGTTGTAAATGGCACGTGCAAAACAGTCGAAGTATATCACCCTTTCGAACATCTGTGAAACCTGCTCCAAGCCGACGAAGTTCGAGCTGCTTGGCGAGGCGGTTGGGCAGGAGGAAGGCAAGCGATGGGCGAAGTGTGCGAAGTGCCATCATACAATGATGCTCGACATGCTGGTGATCGAGGGGGAGCGTCGTTCGTCGAGGGAGATCAACGTCTCCGTCGAGGATTGCATTCCGTATTCGCCGAAGAGCGTGTACACGATCGGTGACGCGATCTACCACAAGACGTGGGACGATATCGGCACCGTGGTCTCCAAGGAGTTGACCTCCAGCGGCAGCCAGGCGATCGTGGTGGCCTTCAGCAAGATCGGGGAGAAGCGCCTGGTGGAGAACCTGGCCTGAACGTCGAAGCTGACAAACAACAACATAGAGCAATCACACAGACGATCGTCAGGATCGTGACCAGGGAGGTGAATCAACGTGATCGGAGTTACCGTCCAGGAAAGCGAGTCGATTGACCGCGCGCTGCGCCGCTTCAAGAAGAAGTATGAGCGTTCCGGCATCCTGAAGGAGTTCAAGCGTCGTACGTTCTACACGAAGCCGTCGGTGACGAGCCGTATGGCCCGTATCAAGGCCGTGCGCCGTCAGCAGCGCATCTCGAAGGAGATGCAGTAGGCCGGTTGCCGCCGCACCCGTGGTCGATCGTCCAGCGTGGATTCTCCCCTCGCGATCGTCCCTTCTCGTGGAGGTAGGCTGTAGCGAAAATGAAGCCGACAATGCCCACACCCGCTGTGGCGTTGTCGGCGTTTTCGTTGATGGCCCATCGCCTCGCCAATAGACGGCGCCCGATCGCTCGCGTCGATCGTTTGGAGTCGCGAACGAAGATTCGTACATTCTTCGCGGTTTGGTCGCGCGTCGTCTCACCCGACAATCCATGGGATCGTATTGAGCGGAGGCTTGAAAACAATGGAACATGCAGAAGTTGAGACATGCGGCACCGCGGTCGATGAGCAGGTGCTCGAAAAGCAGGTGGTGAAGGGAATCGGCATCCTGCTGTTGTGCATCGAACGCGGACGTAACCTCAGCATGAAGGGATTCATCGACAGTCAGATCGAAAAGGGATCGGAGTACGTACCGGTGGTGGAACGCATGGCGTCACATATCGATAGCCACTTGCAGCGGGCACAGAGCAAGGAGCAGCGGGCGCTGCTTCTGGATCTTCATGACTATACCGACACGCAGCTTCGCGCTGCGCTATCGGTGCCGAAGATGCCGCCCGGCGAGGGGTAGTACCCCGACAACCAGGAAGTTTCTTTCCGCGCCGTAGCGACCCGAACGTCACTGCGGCGCGGCTGTTTCACGGAGATACGGCGGCGGCGATCAGGCCGTGCGGACCGGCGCGATTCGTGTCCTCACGGCCGACGGATGCGGAGCCTCCGATGCGGACGGCGGCACAAACAGCGAGGGAACCGGAATGAAACATGCAGGAAGCGAGGCATTGGATCGCCTGGAGGAGCTGCTCGGCGAACTGCGCGGCATCGGCGGCCTGGTGGAACGGACGCGCGGCGTGTTCTACCGGCGGTCCCGCGCCTTTCTGCACTTCCACGAGGACGCCGCCGGTCTCTTCGCGGATATCCGACAGATC
>CAZJYH010000148.1:0-9502 GCA_964549365.1 uncultured Alphaproteobacteria bacterium | reverse complement strand
AAGGACCCGTTCCCCCAACCCGACTGGTCGGCCGATGAGCGGAGCCTGCGCGAACGGATCGCGACCGAGACGGACGCCGACGTGCGCGGCGCGCTCGAATTGGCGTACGCGGCGCTCACGTATGTGGGGCATCGCGATCTAGACAGCGGCGTCGCCCGGCGAACGCTCACGGACATCCTGCCGACCTCACCGCTCTGGACGGTGGAGCCGGGACTGCTCAACACGGTGATGGGCCTGACGATGCAACGAGGCGCCCACGAGGGATACCGCTGGGATCTGATTCGGAATCATCCGTCGATGGGGCTGCGGGTACAGGAACTCTATGCGGCGATCGGCGCGTTGAGCGAGGAGACGAGCCCCGAGGGAAAGGAGAGCTTCGATCGATACTACCGGCACATGCAGGAAGCGTACCCGAAGACGCGCGAGGCGTTCTACTGCCGCGCCGAGTTCGACCCGAACCGCCCGATCCGCACCGGCATCGCGATCCCGGCGTTCTCCGTGGCTTCGCTGGACGATCCAGCTCAGACGATCTCGAACGAGAGCATGCGGGGGCACATCTACCTGATTGACTTCTGGGCCACCTGGTGCGGCCCGTGCGTGGCCGAGATGAAGAACCTGCACGCGGCCTACGAGAAGTATCACAACCGGAACTTCACCATCGTCAGCCTCTCCTTCGACGAGACCGCCGACAAGATCGCACCGTTCCGCGCAGCGAAGTGGCCGATGCCCTGGGTGCACACGTTCGTCGAGGGAGGTTTCAACAGCGACCTCGCGCAACGATTCGGCGTGGTCGGCATCCCGAAGCCGATCCTCGTGGACGCGTCCGGCATCATCATCGCCACCGAGAACGACCTTCGCGGCGAGCGGCTCGACAAGACGCTGGAGCGCGTGCTGGGAAAGGAGATGTCGCGGAGGGATTGAGGGTATGGGTTATGAGTTATGGGCGATGAGTGTGTCGTCCCGCTCAGGACTCTCATAAATCACCGTGCGTACGCTTGCATGGTATGCAGCTTCACGTTGTCCCGGTGCAGGGCTTGAACCTCGGCACGTTGAACCTGGTGCTTTGAGCTTGGTGCTTTGAGCTTGGAAATCGACACCTGGCCTTGGCACTTGGCACCCGAACCTCGCTTCACGCACAACGCAAAACGCACAACGCTCACCGCTTCACTCGTTCTTGCAACTCATTTGCATTTTCTTCTTGGAAGCGGGCGGAGGGGCGTGATACTTTTGCCGCGTGAGTCGACTGATCTCCATACTGCGTGCGGCAATGGTCGTGCTGCTTTGCACCGCCTACATGGCCATGACCACGGCCGCGGCGATGCATCAGCTTGCGCATGGCGATCATCACGCCGCAGGCCGAGCGGCGCAGACCGGCGTAGGTCATGCAGACGCGGGAAACGCCGGTGGCGATCACGGGGTGCCGGTCGGCGAGGGGAAGCGGGACTTCTGCTTCCTCTGCGCCTACAACCCGATGACCTTCGTGATGTTGTTCACGGCGCTCACCGTGGCCGTGATCGCCCACCGCACGTTCCGGTACCGCTCGCTTCCGTCCGTCCCGTATGTTCGGTTCTCGGCCTTCATGCCGAGCCTTCGCGCACCACCAGCGCTTGTCATTCACCGCCTTTCATAGGTATACGTCCGCAGTTCGTTCATTCCACATGAGCAGCGCGCAGCGCATGCGATGCCGTGCGCGCTCATAGACACCGTCGCGTCGTTCAACGGCGCGGCAGGGGGCACAATTCATGAATTCGCATTCGACGCAGACGCTCGCACGTTCGCGTTCCGGATACATCGCCCCGGCTTGGGCCGCGGGCCTGATTGTTCTGTTCATCATGGCGGCAGGGCGTTCCCTCGCTGCGCCGCCTCCGACGGCACGGCTGACCGGGACGGTGCACGATGCCGCCACGCATACGCCGTTGACGGGAGCCACGGTGATGCTCCGCGAGCTGAAGCGCGGGGCCATCACCCGCCGCGACGGGTCATACGCGATCGAGGGGGTGCCGACCGGCGAGTACACGCTTTCGGTGACGGCCGTCGGATACGCGCCATACGAGGCGCCGGTGGTGCTGAGCCAGGACCTCGAGCGGCGCATCGAGTTGATGCCGCGGACGACGCAGCTGTCGGAGGTGCGCGTGACCGGAAAACACGAGAACGCCGGACTGACGGCCAACGCGCACTCGGTGACGGTGATCACGCCGGTGGAGCTTGCCCGCACGCGCGGGCAGACGTTCGGCGAGGCGTTGAAGAACGTGGCCGGCGTGTCGCTGCTTTCAACCGGGCCGTCGATCGCCAAGCCGGTGATTCGCGGCCTGCACAGCCAGCGTGTGGTGCTGGTGAACGCGGGCGTGCAGCAGGAGGGACAGCAGTGGGGATCGGAGCATGCTCCCGAGATCGACCCGTTCGCTCCGTCGTCGATCGAGGTGCTTCGCGGCGCCGCCGGGGTGGAGTACGGTGCCGGGGCGATCGGCGGTGTGATACGCCTGGCGCCGCGCCCGCTGCCGGAGAACCCGGGGCTCGGGGGCGAGCTGAGCCTCAACGGCTTCTCCAACAACATGCAGGGTTCCGGTTCGCTGCTGCTGGAGGGGGCCACGGCGTTGCTGCCCGGCTTCGGCGCCCGCGTGCAGGCGAGCGCCCGCAAGGCCGGTGACTCGCGCGCCGCCGACTACGTGATCGGCAACTCGGGCTTCGAGGAGATCGACGGCTCGGCCGCCGTGGGATATCATCAACAGAACCTCGGCGCCGATCTGTACCTGAGCCACTTCGGCACCACGCTCGGCATCTTCAAGGGCTCGCATGTGCGCACCGTCGCCGATCTCGAGGAGGCGATCGCGCTCGGCAGGCCCGCCGCCGATTATCAATTCGGTTACGATATCAGCGCCCCCAAGCAGGAGATCTCGCACGACGTCCTCTCGTTTACCGGACACTATGTGGTGCCGGAGGTGGGGCGGCTCCAGTTGCAGTACGGCTATCAGTACAACCACCGCAAGGAGTACGATGCCCACAACGTGCGTGTTGTCAACGACACCGGCGCCACAGAGTCGCAGCGCGCATCGTTCGAGCTGGGTCTGACGACCTACTCGCTGGGTCTGAAACTGCGCCATAACACCATCGGCGATTTCATCGGGACGTTCGGCGTGGAGGGGAGCATGCAACGGAACTCGCGCGGCGGCTCGATCAAGCTGATCCCGGGCTTCCAGGCGTTGAGCGGCGGCGCCTTCCTGATCGAGAACGCCCAGTACGGTGCGTGGATCATCGACGCCGGTGTGCGCCTGGATTACCGGCACCTGCACGTTGACCCGATCGTCTCGCGCGGCATCGTCGAGGACGTGCACGATTACGCGAGCCTGAGCGGGGCCATCGGCGTCGTGTATCAGGTCGCGCCGGAGTGGTCTCTCGCCGCCAACCTCGGAACCGCATGGCGTCCGCCCAGCGTGAACGAGCTCTACAGCAACGATGTACACCACGGCAGTGCCCAATACGAGGTGGGCGATCGCACGCTTGCAACCGAACGGAGCATGAGCGCGGACGTGACGCTGAGGCACGCCGGCGAACGAGGCCGTCTGGAGCTCAGTGCCTACGCAAACCGCATCGGCGGCTACATCTATCTGCAGCCGGACCCTGAGCCGATCGTCACGATCCGCGGTGCCTATCCGCTCATGCGGTATCGCCAGACGAACGCGCTGTTGTACGGCTTCGACGGCACGGTGGACTATCGTCTGCTCGATCCGCTGCGCGTGGGCGCAACGCTGTCGATGGTGCGTGGTGAGGACGTAAACGCCGATGCGCCGCTCATTCTGATGCCGGCGGACCATCTGCGGCTGAGCGCCCACGCCGACCTCCCGGATGCCTGGGGCGTGTTCACCGCGCCGTATCTGGAGGCAGGTGCGTTGCTGGTGCGTTGTCAGGATCGATTCCCGAAGGGGGTCGACTATGTGGACCCGCCCCCGGGATACACGCTGTTCGACGTGAGCGCAGGGGCGGCGGTGCTGCTGTTCGGACGCACCGCCGGCGTGGGCGTGAGCGTGGAAAACCTGTTCAACACGGCCTATCGGGACTATCTGAGCCGCTTCCGATACTTCACCGACGACCCGGGGCGCAGCATCACGGTGCGTCTGACCGTGCCGTTCGGTGCCGCCGACGAACACCCATCGGAGCAGTAGGCTCCATCATCCCTGTCAATCCGCGAGGAGAGTACTCATGAATCGTAAGAGAACCGTACGATACGGCCTGATCGGCGCCTGTGCGGCGGCGATGTGCATGGTCGGATGCAAGGAGGATCCGGTGCAGCCCGGAACGGAGCCCGGCGACGAGGTCGTGCCCAATGTGGTGCGCCTCCATCTGACCAACGCCGCGGATCCTGCCGATACCGTTTCGGCGGGCTTTCGTGATCCCGACGGCGACGGCGGGGTTGCCGGTGCCGTCGATACACTGCGCTTGAAGGCGGGGGTGAATTACGGGGGGACATTGACGGCGGAGTTTCGTGGAAAGTGGCCGACGACGCAGCGGGACACCGTGGTGGATTTGACGGAGGATTACGTGACGTACGGCCGCGAGCATCAGTTCTTCTACACCATGAACGGAACGGATGCGGACCGTGTGGTGGTGGTGGTCATCGACAAGGACAGCAGCAATCTTCCGCTCGGCTTGAAGACGGTGGTTACCGTGTCGACCGGCGGTGCCGGCCGCGCCGCGATGCGCATCGAGCTTGGGCATTACGACGATGCCGCTCGTCCAAAGGACGGTGCGCGTACGCCGTACGAACGCGACATCGACATCGTGCTTCCGGTGGTGATCCGGTGACCTTCGGTGCGGTGGGTCGACGGAGATCGGCCTGCCGTGCACCCCGCCCTACGTCGGCTCCGTGACATACGGCATCGGTATCGGGTCGAGAACCGAGAGGGGAGTGGAAGAGTGTGCTTGCACGGGACGCCGGGTTTGGATACAATGCCGGTGTCCGTACGGCGTCGGCAAGCATACGTCGGACGAGGTTCTCCCGGCATCTCTGGTACTGCATCAATGATCAGCCCCGAACGCTCGACATCATCGACCTGGATGCGCACCATTCTGTTGGTTGCGCTTGTCGCGCTGCTCGGCGGTGCGGCGGTTCGGGCGCAGCAGTTCGGCATGAACAAGATGCAGTATCGGACGTTTGCTTGGAAGTACATCCAGTCCGACCACTTCGACATCTACTTCTACGATTCCGCCGGAGTGAATCTCTCGAAGTTCACGGCGTTCGTTGCCGAGAACGCGCTGGGCGAGATCCAGCGCCACTGGCGCTACAGGATCACCAACCGCATCCCGATCGTCATCTACAACTCCAAGAACGACTTCCAGCAGACCAATGTCGTGAGGGACTATCTGCCGGAGGGCGTCGGCGGCGTGACCGAGCTGTTCAAGAACCGCATGACGCTGCCGTTCGAGGGGGAGTGGGAGAAGTTCCGCCACGTGATCCATCACGAGCTGGTGCACGCCGTGTTGAACGACAAGTTCTACGGCGGTTCGATTCAGTCGTTGATCACCAACAACATCCGGCTGATGCTTCCGATCTGGATGAACGAGGGGCTCGCGGAGTTCGAATCGCAGAACGGGTACGATGTGGCCACCGATATGTTCATCCGCGACGCGGTGATCGGTGAGTACATGCCGCCGTTGCAGTACCTGGACGATTACTTCGCCTATCGAGGTGGGCAGGCGTTCTACTGGTACGTGGAGCAGACGTACGGGCGCGAGAAGATCGGCGAGCTGTTGAACCGTGCAAAAGCGACCGGGGATCTGGACGCGGCGTTCCGCGGCGCGTTCGGAAAATCCGTGGAGGAGTTCTCCGAGCAGTGGACGTACGATCTGAAAAAGATCTACTGGCCGGACATCGCCGATCGCAAGCGGCCGATCGACTTCGCACTGCGCCTGACCGACCACAAGAAGGAGGGCTCGTTCTTCAACACCTCGCCGTCGCTCTCGCCCAACGGCGACAAGCTGGCGTTCATCTCCGATCGCGACGCGTTTCGCTCGGTGTATGTCACCGACGTCGGCAATCCGAAGAATGTGCGGCGGTTGATCGAAGGGGAGGAGAACATCGATTTCGAGGAGCTGCATCTGCTGACGCCGGCGATCGCGTGGTCGCCGGACGGCCGTCGCATCGCGATCGCCGTGAAGTCCGACGGGCATGACGCGATCTACCTGATGGACGTCGTGAGCGAGGAGCAGCAGCGGCTTGCGTTCGATCTGGATGCCATCTACTCGGTGGATTGGTCGCCGGACGGCACGCGGCTTGCATTCCAGGGGATACGGGGCGATCAATCGGACATCTACGTTTACGACATCGCGTCGAGGGATCTGAGGAACATCACCAACGACATCTTTTCCGATACGGAGCCGAACTGGGCGACGGACGGCTCGGTGATATACTTCCTCTCCGACCGCCGCGATCATCCGGTGCGCGTCTCGAACCGCGACAACTTTCTCGTATGGAACTACGATTACGCCACGCGCGACATCTTCACGATCGACGCCGTCGGCAGTGACCTGCGTCGCGTGACGTTCACTGATAGGGTGATGGAATCCTCCCCGACGCCCGCGCCCGACGGCCGTCTGCTCTTCGTGTCGGAGGCGAACGGGGTGGGGAACATCTACCTGCTCGATTCCGGAGCAACCAAGGCGCGGCCCATCACCAACTCCATCAGCGGGATCGAGCAGCTCTCTCTTGCCCGTGACGGAAGCACCGTGGCCTTCACGGCGTGGAACGGCGACGGCCAGGACGTGTTCCTGATGCGCATGCCGCTTGCCGCGCGTGTCGACGGCGATACGCTTGCTCCGACGACATTCCTCAAGCGGTCGATCGCATCGGCCGTTCCCGTCGACAGCATCGCCCCGCCGCCTGCCCCGATGACGATGGTAACGCCGGTGGGAGGATACGGCGCCGTGAAGCTGGATCCTGCCGACGCGTTGCCGGAACGTCGGGGCGACATCGCATCGGCGGCGCCGCAAACCGATCGGCGTGACGACGACGTGGAGGATCAGCGCCTGGTGTCGGGTGACTTCGTCGCGCGCGATTACAAGGTGAAGTTCACGCCGGATATCATCCAGGCCACGGGAAACTACACCTCGTTCTACGGGGTGCAGGGCGTGACGCAGATGCTCTTCAGCGACATGCTCGGTGATCACCAGATCTTCATCGCCACCAGCCTGCTGCTCGATCTGAAGAACAGCGACTTCGTCGTCAGCTATTCCTATCTCCCCGAGCGCATCGACTACGGCATCGATCTGTTCCACTCCTCACGCTTTCAGGATGTCGGCGACTACAACGGGCGGTTGTATCTGGCGAGGTTCCGGCAGTACGGCGGCATCGCGCGTGCGTCCAATCCGTTCGACCGATTCAGTCGCCTCGACCTTGGCCTGACGTTGATGAACGTTTCGCGGGAACCGATCGAGGGGACCGACGTGATCGCCGAGCAATCGAAGTTGATGCTCGTGCCGAGTGTGGGGTATGTCTTCGACGACGCGCGGATGTGGGCATTCAACCCGGTGAGCGGCAGCCGATACAGTGCCACGGTGATGGCGAGTCCGAAGCTCGGATCCCAGGGCGTCGGCTTCTACACGGTTCTCGGAGATTTCCGGCATTACTTCCCATTCGGCAAGTACGGCGAATACAGCATCGGAACACGATTTTCCGGCGGGGCAAGCTTCGGCCCGAACCCGCAGAAGTTCTTCGTGGGAGGTGTGGAGAACTGGTTCAACTACGAGATCAATGGGAACGCGCTCCCGATCGAGAACGCCGAGGACTACCCGTTTCTGGCACCCGGATATCCACTGCGTGGGTACGTCTACAACGAGCAGTCCGGTTCGCAATACATGCTCGGCAATCTCGAGTTTCGGTTTCCGTTGTTTCGTCCGTACGGAAGCGGCCCGGTGCCGATTCTATTTCAGTACATCTCCGGCGTGGCATTCGTCGATGCCGGCTCCGCATGGACCGACACGTTCCACGCCACCAGGCGCGACGATCGTGGGGTGGTGGTCACCGATGATCTGCTTCTCGGCGCCGGGATCGGTCTGCGTGCCTACGTGATCGGATTTCCGTTGCGCATGGACATCGGATGGAACTACAACCTTGACTCGTGGAGCCGCCCGATCTACTATTTCTCGCTCGGCTACGACTTCTGAACGCGCGCCAGCACCGGACGTGGGCATCCCGTTACCGACCGACTCTGATTGAGCAATCGGCTACGCCATCACCGCATACAGACCCTTCAGCACCTCCTCCACACTGATGGAGGCGATCGTTTCATTCTCCCGCGGCATGAGCACCCGATGCCGATCCGACATCGGTGCGAATGATGCCGCGTTTGTGAGACTCGGCGGATAGAGGCCGACGCATGGGCGATTGCGCGCCGATGCGATATGCACGATGGACGTGTCGGGCGTGACGACCGCCAGCGAACGATCTATCACGGCGGCGGCTTCGAGAATGGTCTCGGTGCGCACGGGACGGGCGTGCTTGCGCATGGTACAGATCTCATCGGCGAGCGCTCGATCGGCCGGGGATGAGATCAACGCAACGCTGTAGTGCCGTGCCACCTCCGTGATGAGCTGCTTCCACTTCGCGGGCTCCCAGTAACGCGAACGATCGCCTGCCGATATGTTCATCGTCACGATTCCGTTGTCGCCGGGATCGAGCCGGTCATCCACCGCGCGGTATGCCTCCTTCGGGATCGTCAGGATCGGCCTGCGCTCGAACCGAAGGCCCGGGGCCAGCAGCTTCATAGGCGCCAGCATGCGGTCCACGTAGTGCACGGGGGGGTCCGCGGGCGGCAGCGGTGTGGCGGCCGGGTTCCCCTTGATCGCCGATGCATACGCGATGATGCGCGCCGCGCCGATCAGTTCGGCCAGCAGCCGTGAGGTGGTGGAGCGGTGGTCCTTGACATCGATGTACAGATCGTATCGTGCCGTTCGCAGCCGCGTGCTTATGAGCGGCACCTGCCGCAGGATGCCACGCGGCAGGTCGATGATCTCATCGACGGCGCCCTGAGTGGTGAGGATGCCCCGGCTCGACGCCGCCGCGACCGCGACGATCCGTGCTCCGGGGTAACGCCGACGCAACGCTCGGAAAAGCGGGAGCGTCAGGAGCATGTCGCCGAGCTTACCGAGTTGGAGCACCGCGATGGTTCCCGGCTCGATCAAATGCAGCGGATCTATTGGATCGGTGGTGCGTCGCGTTCGAAGCATGGCCGAACGTACGACCGCCGGAGCGATCTCGCAAAGCTCGATTCAAAAAAAAATTCAGGGTCGGTAACAACGGCAGAGTTTCGACGGCATTCCGTTCTGACGACTCTGAGGCACCATCCCTGGACTTCAATCGGGCTGCAGAGCAAGGGGTGAGCTGTACAGCATTTTTGTGCGCTGCCCGGAACTCATCAATCAAGTTTTACTTGATGTGATTCCCGCAGAACATTGAATCCTTTGGGTGCGAGGTCGCCTCGGGAGTGCCGTTTCTCTCAGTTTGCGACGC
>CAZJYH010000147.1:0-9565 GCA_964549365.1 uncultured Alphaproteobacteria bacterium | reverse complement strand
GTTCGACTTCGACAAGTCCACGATCACCGAGTCGAACCAGCGGATGATCTCCTCGTTCGTCTCGAAGTCCATGCTCGATCGCTCCACCGCGTCGATCGTCGGAAGCACCGACCGCCTCGGTGAGCTGGAACACAACAAGGAGTTGTCCCTGGCGCGCGCGGTCTCCGTGCGCGATCTCGTGGTGAAGGAGCGCCCCAAGGCGAACATCACCAATGTGGACGGCGTGGGACCGTCGCGGCTGCTCTACGACAACGAGACGCCGGAGGGACGGTACTACTGCCGCACCGTTACCGTCGAGGTGAAGACGCCGATCGAAGGGGAACGATAACCCCGGCGCGAACGATTCGTTTACGCATGGTGCCCATGCTCATCCGGCCGTCCGGAGAGCATGGGCACCGTCGTTTCGAGTGGGCTTGTCGTGTCGTCCGGGTCGCGGCGTCAACTCCGCGAGAACATGCGGACACACGCGTCTGAGAGGTTCGTTCGCCCGGAGTTGACTCCGGGCGCCGCCGTGCGTCCGCGCGTTGCCGTGTCGGGTCGCGACGTCAACTCCGCGAGAACATGCATGAGCACGCGTCTGAGAGGTTCGTTCGCCCGGAGTTGACTCCGGGCACGGCCGTGCGTCCGCGCGTTGCTCGGCAAACACCATGGTCCCGCGCGCGCGGCATGCCGTCGGGAACCCGTGATGTGCCGGTGTCTCTAATGCCCGATGCGATCGCCGTCACGATATCGGCCGACGCACTGCTCACCGATGAACATATGCCCTAGGAGAACCCGATGAAGTTTGGAGTACGATCCCCCATTGTGTTGGCATTGATGGCGGCGGCCGCGTTGCCGGCGATTGCACAGAGTACGGACCGCGCGAATCCGCAGCAGGACCCGGCGCGCGGCGAGCTTCGAACGACGCTCACGAACTGGGCGAAGGCCGAGGTGATCCCGCAGCTTCTGACATGGAAGCGCACGCTCGACGGCGCGATGTCCGCGGCGGATCTCGACGCGCTGAACCGCCTGCGCGCGCGTGCCACGGCACTGCGGACCGAGTTCATCGCCAACGCGCTCGAGATGCGCAAGGCGTGGGCGGATGAGGACTACACGGCGTTGAAGGGGGCGCGCGACCGCATGAAGGAGCTCGCCTCCGCGCGTACGGCGCTCATGCAGGAGCTGAAGCCGCTGGCGATCACGTATCGTTCCACGCTCGAATCGATCGGCGCGCAGGCGAAGCCGCGCGTGGCGGAGTGGAAGGCCAGGGGGAAGGAGATCGTCAAGGCGTGGGCGGCATCGCGGAAGGATGGGGCGGGCGACGCTCCGATGTGGCACGGCCGCGCTCCGTTCGACGGGAAGATGGGGATGTGGAAGATGAACGAGGAGATGCGGAAGAAGATCATGGTGGCTCGATTCATGCTCTGGGACGGAGGCGAGCCGGCCTATCCGACCGACGACCTCGGCCTGGATGACATGCCCGAATTGAACTGATCGTTTTCCGAACGCACGCCGCGGTTCGATTCGTCGGGCCGCGGTGAACCTTCGGAAGCACGGGGTGCTGCTCTTGACTCGTTCAGGGGTGGTGCCCCGTTTTCTTTGCCGACACCTGGTGCGGCGTCCCTCGGCGCAGCGCAACAAAGGACGGGCGCCCATCGCGTGATGAAGCGCCCGTCGGATGTCGCGGCTCCGTGGGGGATGTTGTGGAGCTATCGCACCACCACCACGCGCTCGATCGCGCCGTTCCCCTCGCACGTCAGCGTGCAGAAGTAGATGCCGCTCGGCACCCCCTGCGGCGCCCATCGGGCCTGATGTTCCCCCGCTTCGAACGTGCCGTCGGCGAGCGTCGCAACCGGACGGCCGATCGCATCCACGATGGCCAGGCGAGCGTTTCCTGAGCGCGGCAGTTGGAATGAGAACGTGATCGAAGCGTCGGCTGTCGCAGGCATGTTCGAGAGCACGCGCAGCCGTGCGCCCGCTGCTGTTTCGTGCGCATCCACCGAGCCGAGCGGCGCCGTCGTGAACCGCCACGTCTCAGACCACGGACCCGGGCCGACGCCGCCGATGCCGCGAACTCGCCAGTAGTACATCGTGCCGGCGAGGATCTTCGATGCTCGTATCGATGTGTCGGACGAGCGCCCCACGGTCGAGTCGGAGAAATCGAACTGCGTCGCCAGATTCAGTTCGTAACTCACCGCCTCGTCCAGCGGATTCCAGATCAGCAACGTGCCGACCGTCACGTCGGCCGCCAGATTCGCGGGCGAGACGAGGGACGGCGCGGCGAGCAGCGCCACCGAGTCACGCGTGGTGAAGTTCCAGGTGTCGGACCACGCGCCGGTGTCCAGATAGTTGATCGCGCGCACGCGCCAATAGTACTTCGTTGCCAGGGGGAGTGCGCCCACGGCCTGATAGGCCGAGGTTGCATTCAGCACCGTGTTGTAGAGCGTAAAGCCGAACGCCGGTGACGTCGCGAGCTGGAATTGATAGTTCACCGCATCCGGGACATCGTTCCAGCGGAAGTAGTAGGGCATCGGCACGCGCACGGTGTCGTTCGCCGGCGCCGTCAGGATCGGTTTCACGAGCGGCTTCGGCGTGGCCGTGGTGAAGTGCCAGACCTCGGACCATGGCGTCTCGCCTCCGCCCGTGACCGCCGCCACGCGCCAGTACAACCGTACGCCGACCGGCATGCCGCTCACCAACGCGGTCGTCGGGACGATGCCCGACGAGTCGAAGATGATCCCCGAGGAGAAGTCCTCCATTGAAGCGACCTGCATGCGATAGGAGTTGCCGGCCGGGCGCCACGTGAACAGGTACGTGGATGTGATGCCGATGGTGTCGTTGGTCGGGAGGAGCAACTGCGGCGCGACGAGGGGCGGAGCCGGCGCGGCGTATCGGAGCCCGTTGCCGAAGCTCGTGGCCCAGATGCGTCCCTTCACGTACGGGTCGTAGAATACCCGCTCCGGCTGGCGGAACGGATATCCTTCGACGCTCGCGAACGTCGGCGTGGAGGCCGTTGCGTTCTTCGAATACCAGAGGCCGGCCGTCTCGGTGGTTGCATACATCTCGTTCGGATCGGTCGGGCTCACCGTGCATGATGTCACGCGATCCTGGTCGAGGATCTTCTTCCACGTGATGCCGCGATCGGTTGTGCGGTACAATCCGCCGAGCCCGTTCGGCGCGCCGCCCCATCCGCTGAAGACGCCGATATACCAGGTGTTCTGGGCGGCGTCGTGCGGATCGATCACGACATCCTTCGTCCAGTAGAGCATCTGCGGCGACGATCGATCCAGCCATGTCGTTCCGCCGTCGGTGCTCGTGAACAGACCGCTGCTGTTGGTGAATGCCGTGGTGCGGCGGCCCGAGTATGTGCAGACGAGCATCCCATCGCGCAGCACCTGTATGTTGAACGGGTGCCCCTCGGTGCGAGGCGGGTTCGTGAGCTTCGTCCACTGCGAGGCCGCGCCGTTCTGGATGTCGTTCGAGACGTAGATCCCCCCCGATGTGCTGTGCGCAACCGCGGCATATAGCCGGTTCGGATGCGCGGAATCGAGCGCGACCCACACCACGGGATGCTGGAAGTCGTGCAGGAGCTGCCACGTCTGCCCCTTGTTCGAGGAGAAGACCACCGTGCCGCGCCCGCCGTTGATGCGCGCATCGGTGAGCGTCGTGCTCTGGTACATGTCGTGCACCGACGACGTTGCCCCGTACATCACGCCGGTGCCGGGGTGCACGGCGATGCGGTACATCGAGTTGTTCGTGTGACCGGTGTAGCCGAAGCCCCACGTGGCACCCGCGTCGGTGCTGATCGTGCCGCGGATGTCGGAGTAACACCCGAACATGTGCGCGCTGTCGGCCCATGCCACCTGCCAGGCCGTCGTGTTCTCGATGCCGTTGCTGCGATAGGCCTTCCCCTGTGGGGTGGGGCTCCCGGCCGCGTTGGCGTCGGCGCCGGCAACGTACACCTGCCGCCACGAGCTTCCGCCGTCGGCCGTCATGTGCGCGAACCCGAGGTCGGTGATCACCGCCGTGTTCGGGTCGCTCGGCGCCACGGCGAAGCCGAGTGCGTACTCACCGTACGACCATGCGCGATCGCCCTGATGACCGGACCATCCGGTTGTGACGTTTCCGTTGTTGTCGGTGATCAGATTGTTCGCCCATGCGCCGCCGCCGTTCGTGCTCTTGTACACCGTCGGCGCGCCGTCGCTGCTGCCGCCGGCGACGTAGAGCACCGATGCGTTGGTACGCGCCATGCCGGCGAAGAAGGGTTCCACGCCCGCGGGGATGCCTGCGCTGCGCGAGACCCACGCGGCCCCGCCCCCGACATCGAGCGTATACACACCGCGATAGCTTCCGTGATCGGCGCCGGTGATGCCGGCATACACATCCGCCGTTCCGAGCGTGACCGCGAGCAACCTCGTCACGTTGCCGCTCCTGCCTCCGGCCATCGACACGATCGCCTCGCCCGCCGGGATGCCCGCCGCGTTGGACTTCGCGAACGACGCGCCGCCGTCGCTGGAGACGAGCAGCCCCACGTTGGTGCCGAGATAGATGGTGTTGCCGTCGAAGAATGCGCCGCCGATGTGCAGCCCGCTGCCGTCGTTGTCGGCGAAGCGTTGTGCCCAGGATGCGCCGCCGTTGGTGGAGACGAAGAGCGTGGTGTAGTCGGTCATCAACAGCCGAGTCGTGTTCCCGGGATCGGCGAAGAGATTGAAGGCGCCGCCGCCGGTGGGGTCGCTCGGCAGATCGCTCCACGTGCTTCCGGCGTCGGTGGTTCGCACGCCGTGCGGGATCTCGCCCGTGTTGGTGAGCGCATACCGTGTTGCATTGTTGCTCGTGAACTCGACGCGGCCGATCGTGCCGCTCACCTGAATCTGCTTGAAGCTCACCTGGCTCCATCCCTGCTGCGCGTCGGACGTATGGAACAGCTCCGACATGTCGCAGGCGATGTAGATCTCGCCCGCGGCCAGCGGGTTGATGCTCGGGAGGAACAGCGCGCCGCCGCCGCCGGGGCCGGCCGGTTTCCACGACTGCGCCTGCGCTTCGGCGATGATCGGTGCCAGCAGCAACGATG
Source organism: uncultured Alphaproteobacteria bacterium (assembly GCA_964549365.1). Classification (GTDB taxonomy): domain Bacteria; phylum Bacteroidota; class Ignavibacteria; order OLB7; family OLB7; genus JAFDZV01. The sequence goes on along the minus strand of CAZJYH010000147.1, from coordinate 4,515 downwards.
CGAGCAATGCCCCAAGGATGTGTACGCGTCGATTCATGGTTGGGAAAGAAGGAAGGTTGAACGATCGCTCAACACGACCGAAACCCACGCGATCGTGCGTTTCGATATCGATGCATCTGGACGCGCATCGAATGAGCGACGGACTGTTGGGGAGTGGTCGAACCGGTACGCTGATCGTGCCGATCGCATGCGTCCGGTGAGATGCCGGACGCGCCGTCAAGTTACGGGATGAGGTGCGGCAAGTCCACAGAAAACCCATGCGAGTCGATTCTCGACGGCCGTACGTTGAACCGGGGTCGTATGTGCGCCGGGTGTGGAATAATCCAAATGATTGCGCGGTGGTGTACGTGTGTTGGGCGGGAGATTCCTCCCGCCCCGTTCAGGTGCATCGCCGGATGATCCGATGATGCCCGGGTGTTGCGCGTATACGAACGCAGAGCATGGTGCGCGATCACCGCACGATCACGATCCGCTGTGCCAGGCGTTTCCCCTCGAACGTGAGCACACAGAAATAGACTCCGCTCGGCGCATCACCCGGGCGCCACCGCACCACCGTGGAACCGGAGGGCATTGCGCCGGATGTCGGCGTTGCGCGGCGCAGGCCGCGCGCATCCAGCACGTCGAGGCGTGCGATGCCGGCGTGCGGCAGCGTTATCGCGATCGGCACATCTGCATCACCACGCGAAGGCATGCCGGTCGGTATGCGCAGGCCGAGTGCCGACTCGTTCGCCCCCCGCACGTCTACCGACGGTGCCGACGCTATCGGCCCCGCCGTCGTGAATCGCCACGTGGCGGACCAGATGCTGGTGTCTGTTCCGTCGGCGGCGCGCACGCGCCAGTAGAGGAGCGTGCTCTCCGGAAGTCCCGACACCGGGATCGAGTTGCCCGGGGCGTTGCCGAACACGTCGTGCACGACCGTGGCGAACAGGCTGTCGCTCGCGATCTGCAACTGGTACCAGACTGCATGGTCCACCTCACGCCAGAAGAACACGTACGGCTGCTGCACGCCGACCGTGTCGTTGGCGGGCGCGTACGGTACCGGCGCCGGCACAACGTTCTGTTGCGCCGTGGTGAAGCTCCACGGCGCCGACCACGGGCCCGTGCCGGCCTGATTGCCGGCCGCGGCGCGCCAGTAGTATGTCGCTCCCTGCGTCAGGCCGCTCACCTCGATCTCCGTTCCCGCAACGTTCATCGAGTCCAGAACGAGCGCGGTGAAGTTCGGTGTGGTGGCAACCTGCACATGGTAGCCCGCCGCGCCGAGCATCGCACGCCACGTGAGCGTGCAGGCCGTGGCCACGCCGCCGGTGCCGTTGGTCGGGCTCAGCAGCGTCGGAGACTCGGGAGGTGGAACCGTCAACATGTGGCTGATGCCGTCGCCGCGGCTCGTGATCCACACGCGGACGTTGTTGTACGGATCGAATACCGCGCGGGTCGGGCGGTGGTAGGAGTAGGCTTCCACATTACTGAAGAACGGGGTGGAGTCGCGCGCGTCCGCGGTGTACCACAGGCCCGATCCGTTCGTGCAGATATACACTTCGTTCCCGTTCTTCGGGTTCACGGTGCAGGAGGCGGGGTTGTCCAGAAAGAAGAATCGGTTCCAGGTGCGCCCGCGATCGGTTGTGCGGTAGACGCCGCCGAGTCCTGCCCCCTCACCGGTACTGTTGGCGGCGGAAACGTACCAGATCTTCTGCAGCGGATCGCTCATGTCGATCGCGAGATCCTTCGTCATGTACTGCGATTGCCACGGCGATCGATCCTCCCACGTCGCCCCGCCGTCGGTGCTGACGAACGTCCCCGCGCTGTTCGCATACGTCTGGTTGCTGTTGCCGGCGTACGAGGCAACGAGCATGCCGTCGCGCAGTGCGTACACCGCCAGCGGGCGCCCATGCGTGCGCGGTGGCGCGGCAAGGCGCTGCCAGAGCGACAGGTTGCCCGCCTGTATGTTGTTCGATACGTAGATGCCTCCCTCGGTGCTGTGCGCCACGCAGGCGTAAAGGCGCGTCGGGTTGTTCGGATCCAACGCCACCGACACCACCGGATGCTTGAAGTCGCGGAGCAGCTTCCAGGTCTTCCCCTTGTCCGAGCTGTAGACAACCTGCCCGCCCGCATTGTCGATCACATTGTCCGAAAGGATGCCGTTCACCAGCAGATCGGCCACGGTTGCCGTGGCGGCGTACATCGTTCCGGTGGTCGGATTCGTTGCCAGCCGATAGGTGGTGTTCGCGCTCAGGCCCGAATAGCCGAAGCCCCACGTGGCGCCGGCGTCGGTGCTGATGATGCCGTGAAGATCGGAGTAGCCGGCGAACATGTGCATGCTGTCGGCCCAGGCGATATCCAGCGCCGTCGTGGTCTCGATGCCGGCGCTGTGATAGCCGCGTCCGGTCGGCGTTGCCGCTCCCTCGGGGTTGTCGCCGGAGGTGTCGGCGTATGCCTGGCGCCAGTGTGCGCCGCCGTCGGAGGTGGTGTGCACGTAGCCCTGAAACGTCAGCATCGCGGTCGACGCGTCGCGGGGCGCAACGGTGAGCCCCATGCCGTACGTGCCCGTCGGCCAGTCGGCATCACCGTGATAGCCGAGCCATGCGGTGCGCACGTTCGCATTGTTCGGCGCGGTGAAGACCTCGCTCCACGTGGCGCCGGCGTCCGTGCTCTTGTGCACCACCGGCGCGCCGGCCGATGACTTGCCGGCCAGATACAGCGTCCGCACATCGTTGGATGCCATCCCGGCGGCGAGCGGATCGAAGCCGACCGGGATCGTCGTCAGGCGCTTCGCCTTCGACGCGAACTGCTGCGGCTCGAGCATGTAGACCGTTCGTACGCGATTGCGATCCTGGAACACGCAGAGAATCCGGGCGGAGTCGTTCCTCCGTCCGGGGGCCATCGAGATCAGCGTCTGTCCGTTCGGATAGCCGGAGATCGTCGGGTTCGTGAACGACGTCCACTGCGCGCTCGATGTGGAGAGGAAGCCGGTGGCGGTGCCGATGTAGACGGTGTCGTTGTCGAAGAACGTGCCGATCACCGTGCGCGCCGTGCCGGTCTGGTAACGGCGCACGAACGTGGTGCCGCCGTCGGTCGTGTAGTAGAACATGGTGTTCGTGCCGACGAGAAGATTCCGCTGATTGCGCGGATCCACCGCCAGCCACGTTGCGCCCCCTCCGGTCGGGTCGCTCGCCAGATCCTCCCAGGTGTCGCCGCCGTCGGTCGTGCGGGCCGCGCGTGAACGCCCCTCGACGTTGTTGATCGCAAAGCAGAGCGACGGCACCCCCGCGAACGCCACCAGCCCGAAGCCGCTTCCGGGCGATGTGAACCGCAGGTAGCTGCTGTGGTTCCACGATGTCCCGCGGTCCAGCGTATGAAACAGCACCGAGGTCGTGGAGGCCGTGTACGCCTCGCGCGCGTCGTTCGGATTGATCACCGGCTGGCCCAACGTGTTCCCGATGCCGCCGCCGACGCCGGACGGACTCCACCATGTCGGCTGCGCGGACAGGGTGCCGGCCGCGGCCAGCAGCAGACAGAACATGCGGACGGTCGTGTGGTACTTCATGGCCCTGATCGCAGATGAGAAGAGGAGATTGTGCCTCGCCGTTTGTCGACGGCATCGTTCGCGGTCCGGAACGCCCCCGGCCGTGGAGGTCGCAAACGGCGTGATCCACAGCGGCGGGTGCATGTTGGTATTGACCCGATCGGCGCCTGGAAGTTACCGGTCCGGTACCGATGCCTATCGCGCGGTGCGCGACAAACCTGTCACGGGAGGGGATGTTCGTTGGATCGTGTGGGTCGCCGGTCGATCCAGTCGGCAAAGATACGCCGTGTGTCGCGTAGTGTAACACATACCTGACGGCGAGTGCCGGGCGTCGAAGGCCGACGGTGCTCTGGTGGGGTCGATCTCTGATGAAACGTCGGTCGAGGCGACGGCGTCACCGAATGTGCCGGCATCTGTGCGAGCGCGCTGTGCGTTCACGGAGACGGCAGCTGTTGAATGCAACAAAAAGGGGGAGGGACGCAGATGCATCCCTCCCCGCAATTTCTTCGGCAAACCCTCTTAGAGTGCGGAGGAGCCGTACAGCTTCGCCGAGATCTTGATCGTCTCGCCGACCTTGCTGCCGATGATCCCCTCGCGGCCGGCAACCTTGAAGTCCTTCAGCGACACCGTGAAGTCGGCGGAGAGCAGGATCAGATCGCCCGGGGCGCGCTGGCCTGTGTTCGCCGAGGCGTCGGCGTAGAACAGCGTGAACGGGATCGTCATCGCCTTGGTGACGCCGTGCATCGTGAACTTGCCGACGGCATTCCCCTTCATCTCGCTCTTGGTGAAGGTGAGGTTCTTCACCGAGGAGATCGTGAACGTGATCGTCGGGTACTTCACCGCATCGAGCCACATCGGGCTCTTCAGATGCTCGTCGCGCTTGTCGTTTCCGCTCTTCATTGTCGCAACCTGCGCCGAGACGGTACCCTTGAGCGACTGCGGCTTCTTCGGATCGAACGTCACGGTGCCGGTGATGCCTTCGGCGGTTCCCTTGA
>CAZJYH010000146.1:1874-9580 GCA_964549365.1 uncultured Alphaproteobacteria bacterium | reverse complement strand
CGGCGCCATGGGCACTCTCAAACCAGGCTTCTTGGCGATCGCGCGAAGGGCCACCACGCGGTAGTAGATCGGTTGCCCGAACGGCGGCGTGATCCCCTCGAACGTGTCGGCGATCACCCCGTCGGCCGGGATCTCGATGTCCGGCTCGATTGCCGTCATCGTTCGCACCGAGTGCGATAGCGCCACATCGGTTGTGCGGTACAGCCGCACCTTCACCACTTCGTCGCTCGGTGCGTACGACGCGATCTGCAGCTCGGCGCGGGGGCCGATGTCGCGCGCCGGTACGCCGGTGCGTGCCTGCACCCTGAGGATCTCCGGCGCCCGCGGCGGCATCGCGTTCACCGACCGGATCGGCCCGATCACCGTGCTGAGTGGCCCCGTCTCCAGCGTGTTCGACAGCTCGGCCACGCAGTAGAAGAAGAAGTTCGTCGATGCGCCGTCGATCGTGTAATCCGTGAACCGCACCTTCCAGTTCGATGCGACCGCCACGCGGCGGATCATCGGGAACGGGTCGAACCCGGCATCTCCCGGCATCAGCAGCCGGCCGTTCCGGTCGCGAACCACGGGGCGCGCCGGCGAGGTCTGCAGGCGTTTGGCCGGGTCCGGCTGGTCGACGTCGTGCTTGATGAACTCGAACGTCGCCGGGGTTTCGGTGAGCGGGAGGAACGCCGCGGCGATCGCCTGCCGCACTCCCTTGATGCGCGCGGTCGTGTCAACCGGCGTGGTCCACGGGAACGGATGGATCTCGTGCTCCACGCCTCCGGCGTCGATCTCGGTGTAGGAGAACGACGCGCGATCGGGATCGGGGAAACGATAGGCGAGATCGCCGGCGCCGTCGGTCGGGAAGCGTCCGTCCACCCCGAGCGCGGCGTTCACCAGGTTGCTCCACCGTGTCTTGAACGCCGTGTCGGTGGCGCGCGGCGGCAGCGCTCCCCTGACGGCGGCGATCGTCGTGTCGGTGTAGAGCGCGCGGAGAATCGCCGTGTCGTCGGCACGATAGAAGTTCATCGCATACGGCGGCACCGGCGGCACGCGCGGCGGGCCGATCACGACGTCCAGATCGAACGTGTACGTGGCCTTGCCGTAAACGTCGGGACGGGTCGCGAAGTCCGGCCCTGTCGGCGTGACGGGTTTGATCGGGACGATGCGCTGCCGCGCCACGTGAACCGCAGGCTGTGTCAACGCCGACTCGTTGCGCACGGGCGTGTTTCCGCTCGGCGTTCCGGCGTCGAACGAGTGCACCGCCACGAGCGTCTCGCGTGAGGTGTTCGTGCCGGTCGGCATGAACCCGGATGTCGCGACGCCTGCCGCGGGGAGGTCCAGGTACACCCGATAGCCGGGGTGGAAGTTCGCCGATACCGGATGCTGCGCTCCGATCGCGCGCGGCATGATCAGATGACTCGTGTCGCGGAAGTCGGGATCGAAGGCATAGATCGTCGTCGGGGTTGTCGTGGCGATCGGGTCCGTGCCTGTCTCGATGGCGATCACCTCCAGCGTCTTGATCGCTCCCCCCGCGTTGTTCTCCGGAACACGGACGATGCCGTGGTACCACTCCACCCGCTTCACCGCCGTGCCCACGCGCCCTGCCGGCGCCAGCGACGCGTACGTCGGCAGCACGTTCGTGCCGAACGTGATCTTGTACACGCCCGAGGGCTTGCCGGGGATCGGCTGCCCGGCGTCCGGGCCCGGGCCCCGGCGCTCCCATTCCTCCGTGATCGTCGCCGGCGCGAAGACGCCTCCAACATGTTTCGTGACCGTCGTGCCGTCGGCCTGGGTGACGGTCTCGGTGTAGTTCGAGAACGATATCACCGGCATCGCGGCCCCGGTCAGCGGCGTCCAGTTCGTTGTGTCGGCAAGGTTCTCCACCACGAGGAATCCGTTCCCCACCTCGGGGAAGGTCGGCACCTCCTTCCCCGCGTCCTCATCGAACGCAAGGATGCGCTTCACGGTGAACAACGGCGCATCGGGCACCGATGCGTCGACGCCGACGATCGGGAACGCGTGCTTGCCGGTCACGAGCGAACTGCCGATGAACGACGCCGCATGCAGTGCGTCGATGAACGGCACCACGGCACGCCCGCCCGGCTGCGAATCCGACGGATCCACGTATCCCGCCGCCTGCACCACCGCCGTTTCGACCCCCTCGACCACCGAAGCCACCTCGCCGCGAACCGTCGCGGGCATCGTCGGACGGAAGAAGAACTGCAGCATGATCGGATCGGTCGCCGACTCCGGCTGGTATGCCACGTTGTGGGCGTGATTCCAGTCGAACGTCACCCGCGACCATCCGTTCGCCGCAAGCGATGCGTTCTCGAACGCCGAGTTGAACAACTGCGGCGACTCCGGCTGCACGTACAGTGCGGTCAGGCGCGACGGCGGCAGCAGCGTGTTGCGTCGCGCAAATCGTGTGTACACCTCGGTGCCGTATGTCTGCACCGGCGATGTCCGCGAGAACCAGTTGATGCCGTAGATGCCGTAGCGGATGCCGAACGGCTGGCCATGCGGCCTCGGCGTGATGCGGTGCACGAACAGCGGGTTGTCCTTGCTCGGGATCGCGATCGTCTCAGGCAGATCGCCCGCGTCGCGATAGGGCACGTAGCCCGGGCGTTCGTATTCGCCGGCATCGTTGCTGAGCTCCGGCGCCGCCCAACCGGTGCCGTATACTCCGTTGCCGACACGCTCCTTGTGCTTGATGCCGAACGCGATCGGCATCGTGTTGTCGCCGCGGCTGAACTGCGCGGTGTCCGCGAAGAACCCCGTTTCGACCGCCGATGCGTCGGTCCACGCGGTCGCCTGATCGAACGCGATCTCGGCCTTGTCGATGCGCGTGAACCGTACATCGCCGAAGTATGCGTATCCGTCCGCGTCGGTGCTCGGCTCGCTCTGCCCCTCCTGCGGCGGCAGCCCATACTGAATTCCGTTGATCGCCGGCGTCACCGGCTCGCGATTGTCCTGCGGCGCGGTCGGCAGCGACAGATAGCGGTGCACCACGTTCGGTATGGCCGGGCCGTCCGGGGCCGTTCCGGCGCCGAGCGTGGAGTACTCCACGGCGTACACGTACCTGTGGTCGAGCGGTTGGCCCGCCGTGCCCACCTGCCAGTCGATGTAGCCGAGGCCCAGCATGCGCGCCACATGGAAGTCGCGGGCCACCAGCCGCAGCATCTGAAGCAGGCTCAACTGGATCGCCGATCCGTCGCCGTTCTCCACCGCGTCGATCTCGCGTGAGTACAGCTTCACGTTTGCCTCCCACTTGCTCGCGTCGCGGCTCAACTCCAGGTATTTCACCACCGCTCCGCCGAGCGACTTCACCGCGTCGCCGTGGCCCGAATCCGAGGGGTCGGGCTCGACGGTGTGGTTGCATGCCGGGTCGATGCCGGGATGCCAGCGATCGCGGTAGTTGGCGACGCGCACCTTGCCGGCGCCGGGCTGCGTGCCGCCGTCGTAGTGCGGCCAGGCGTTGTTCACCACGAAGTTCGTGCTGTCCTCCAGCCGCTTGAACACCTCCGGCTCATCGGTCGACAGCGCGAAGTCCCCCAGCTTTCTCCATCCATATCGCTTGGACGTGGCGCGATGAAAATCCTCGTAGGTCTGAATGATCAAGGACTTCGGCGTGCCGCCGGTACACCGGAAGCGGAACAGCTTCATCCCCTCGCTCATCACACGGTGTGGGCCAACGCCGGTGAACTGGCGCCGCGCGGAGATGATCGGCTTCACCTGGTCGTTCGCCGTGATGGAGGAGCGTGCCTCCACCTTCACCGTCGCGCCGCCGCCGATCACCTTGATGTCGAACGCGAACATCGTCTTGTCGATCACGCGAACCTCGATGACGCCGGTGTACGCCTGGATGATCGAGCGATAGGCTGTGCGCGCGTCGCAGTTGTTGCACAACGCATCGTATGCCGCTCGCTCGAAGCGGATCACCACCGAGGAGACCGCCGCGGGGAAATCCGGATCGGCCACCAGGCCGTCGTATCGCCATTCGCGGCGCGAGGCGCTCGCGCTTGTCGGCGCCGTGTTCTCCAGATCGATCACCAGCGCGTACGGCGCCGCGGGGTTGTACTCGGCGCGATGCAGCCGAACGAAGTCGTTGGCTCGGTTCGCCCCGTAGGCCGCGGAGTACGGCGCGCCCGGAGCCGCGAGATTCCCCTTGGGCAGATGGCTCTTCAGCGAATTCAACAGATCCCACCGGACGTGCACGCCGGTCGTGCTTCCATCCGATCCGTCCGACCCGACGGCCTGGACATACAGATGATCCGACTGCACCGCGACGTGTCGCGGCGATTCCTCGGCGCAGAGCGCCACGTGGTTCTTTTCGAGGATGCTTCTGAGCGCCGTCAGAAGCGTTCGCATCGGCGCCAGATGCGTTGCATCCAGTTGCGACATCGCGGCCTGGTGTGTCGCATCCGGTGTGGCGCCGCAGCCGGCGCAGAAGGTGGCGAAGAACGCCATGATGGTCTGAAGCTCGGCGCATACGTTTCCCGCGGCGCACGGGTCGGGGGCGAGCGGCAGCGAGAGCATGTTCGAGTGCAGGATCACCTGCGCGTACAGCGGTTGGATCGTCGAGGTGCCGAGCGGCCCGTTGATCACGTCGATCGCCTCGTGCGCTCCGCCGGTCAGCGTCGCGCCCGCGCGGCAGATTCGGCAGAGACATTCCAGCAGTTCGAACCAGCGTGCACGGAACTCCGATGTCGGGTTCGCGACGGCAACCTCCACCGGCACCGGCGGCGTGTACCGCGCGGCGTGATACCGGAGCGCGCTCATGAACAGCCGCACGAACAGCCGGTGGGCGGCGTTCAGCTCCGTGATGCGCGCCTGCGCGCTCGCGATCATCCGTACCGCGTAGGCAAGGCGTACGCAGAAGGCCGCGCCTCCCGGCGGCGCCGTTACCGGCAGCACGAGCTGCCGCTTGATCTGCGTGAACTCCGTGGCGAAGCCGTCGAGCAACTGGCCGACGGCCACTACCTGTGGCGCGTCCGCCGTCGGGGTCGATGCGCAGAATCGATCGTACAACGCCGCGATCTCGGAATGGATGCCGCACGAGTCGTCCGTTTCGTCGCAGACGTGAACGCCCTTCTTCGCGGCAAGCGTCGTGAGCGCCGTGTACTCGGCCTTGAACGCCGCAAGCTGAGTCGCGAGCCCCGCCGCGAGCGTATCGCCGACATGGTAGTAGGGGGAACAGAGCCACTGGAACGCGCGCAGGATCTCGACGCATCGCCACGAGGTCGTATCCAGCGTCGCGGCGAACGGGTTCGATGCGCCCACCGGATACGGGAATCCGCCTGCGCCCATCAGCGTGGCGTGCAACGTGGTGACCAGCGCGGCGATCGGTCCGTTCATCTTGTCGCGCACGGCCTGGGGCAGATCGTTCTTTCGTATCCCGAGGGTTGCCAGGCACTCCAGCATCGGGAGCCACTCGGCGCACGGCCGGTCGCCGCACGCCGTGTTCTGCGCGCCGAGCCCGGCACGCAACGCGAGGTATGCATCGTGGAACGGCGTGTACAGCGCGTCGAGCTCCGGGCTTGCGTTGGTTGCCGGCGTGCACGAGATGCAGCGAAGCGCGAAGAAGCGAAGGGCCCAGCGAACGCGTTCGCAGAGCGTCGGCACCTCGCCCGCCGTGTCGAAGTCGAAGGAGTCCGGCCCGAACGTGTACAGCACGTCCTCGAGCGCGGCGATCTGCGCCGCGAAGGGGGAGTTGGCCGGCACCAAGCCGGCATTGCAGAACGAGCAGAGGCAGGTCAGCATCTCGATCCATCGGCCGCAGCCCTTCTCGAAATCGGCGCACGGCAACGGGTCGTCGGCGGTCGCAATCGCGTAGGCGGCGGCCACGCTCCGCAGCTCCTCGAATCGGCAACGCAGCTTGTACCGCGTCACCGCCCGCAGCTTCGCCGGTGATGCAAACGCGACAAGCCAGATCGTGAAGACATGGCGCAGGCGGTCGCATCGATCCTGCGAGGCGGGGAGCATCGTGTTCGGGTCGAGCCCGAGCTCGAGCATCACGGCCGGGAGCAGACCGAGCGCGCCGGAGAGCCAGGCGTCCAGCTGAGTGGTGGGGCCGGACAGCCGGCAGCAGAACAGCTGAGCGTACAGCGGAAGCAGGCGAAGACGGTCGCACTCCGTGTTCGTCTCGCAGCAGATCGCGGCCACCGTCGCGCTTCCGATCTCGTCGAGCCCGGACCCACCCTCGCCGGGAGGCGGCAGAGGCGCCCCGGTCAGCGGATCGCAGCAGCTCGACGGGAGCAGCATGCCGAGCGGATCGGAGATCGAGCCGGCTGCCGAGAGGCCGCTGAAGAAGGCCGGCCGGTTCTCCACCTGAATCTCGACGCAATGCCTTCCGGCGGAGAGGAATCGCCATGTGTCGAGGCTGCCGCTGTTCGGCAGTTCGCATTGCGCCAGCAGCGTTCCGTCCAGATAGACCTTCGCGCGATCGTCGGCAAGGAAGCTGAGAACCAGATGGATGCGCGAGTCCATCGCCAGGCAGAAGCAATACTCGTAGTGCGTCCAGCCCTCCACGCCGTTGGAATACGTGGCGGTTCCGGCGATCCATTGCGATCCCGGGAGCGGGCTGCTCTGGCCCGTGACCACGGTTGCCGCGCGCGGCAGCGTGCCTCCGTTCTGCGATTGCGTCACGATCCACGCCGCCGTTCCGGTCGACAACGTCAGCTGCCCCGTGCGGCACTCCTCGGATGGATCGGGGCACGGCGTCGCGGTCAGGCACGGGCACTCGCGGAGGTCGTCGTACAGAGCTCCGAACGTTGCGCGGAGCGTATCGAGCTGCGCACGCATCGGGGCGGCGATGTCGTCATCGCACGCACAATGCGCCGCGAACCAGTCGAGCAAGGAGTGGAGCAGGAAACAGAGCTTCGTCGGCGTGTCCGGGAACGTGCCGGCCGGCGGCCCGCCGTTGATCAGAGTGTAGGCGTCGAGCGCGGGGGTGAGGAAGGCGGGGAGCAGCGTCGTGGCGACCAGCGCGGTGTGCTGGTCGGCCGCAAGCGCCGCGCGCCGATCGCACAGGCGCACCAGGCAGTCGAGCATCGCAACCCACTCCTCGCAGAACGACTGCGAAGTGGTGCTGCAGATCGCCGGATACGCGGCCAGCAGTGCGGCGTGGGCTGCCTGCCACGCGGCCAGCTGCGCGTCGAGCAGCAGTTTCCGCACCGGACTCACCGATCCGCTCGGGCAGATCGAATCCAGGTAGGCGACGATCGCCGCCAGCTTGTTGCACAGCGTGAACGGGCTCTCGGCGTTGGGCGGCGTGTACGTATCGGTCGGACGCAGGATCACCCAGTACAGGTAGTCGATCAGCCCCTGGAAGTTCTCGGTGAACGCGTCCAGCACGTTCGGGTGCAGCGAGTATCGATTCTCGCAGACTCGCTTCAGGCAGTTCAGCACCACGCGCCAGTCGTCGCAGTACGTCGGCGTGATGCTCACCGTCGTGTTGCAGATGCCGGAGTAGCGGCTTTGAAGCTCCGACCACGCCGATCGCAATGCGGGGAGCAATGCCTTCAACTGCAGCAGCAGGATCGGATCCACCGAGCCCGGGCAGTGCGACGCGATGAAGGTGCGCACGTTGCCGAGGCGCGAGCAGAGCGTGGCGATCGTCGTGCTCCCCGAAGCCTGCGCCTGCCCCGATGTCACGCGATAGATCGGGTCGACGGCCGGCGCCCGCCACTGCAGCGACTTGACTCCCGCCGCGGCGCCCGCCGCGC
>CAZJYH010000146.1:0-1864 GCA_964549365.1 uncultured Alphaproteobacteria bacterium | reverse complement strand
ACTCGGCGCACAGGCGTAGCAGGCAGTCCAGCATGTCCAGCCACTCGCTGCAATCGGTCATCGGCGTCGATTCGACGCAGAGGTCGGTATTGCGGCCGCTGAATCCGGCCAGCAATCCTTCCAGCTCCACCAGCTTCGCCTCGAAGAGCTGTCGACGAAGAATTCCCCCCGGCACCGCGTTGCTGAAGCAGATGAAGCGATCGTGATACGTGAACAGCTCCGAGATAATGCCGCACAAGCCGGCGATGTCGTTGGTGTAGAAGGGCGACTGGCGGAACACCTCCGGATACAGATTGCGGAGCACCGTGTTGAACGTCGAGAAGAAGTCCGAGATGATCGCGCTCGAAAGCTTCGAGCGATTCGTGCAGATCTTCGAAAGGCATTCCAGCAGCTTCTTCCACCGGGGGCAGAAATCCTTCAGCGGCGGATTGCAGATCGTGATGTTGGCGGCTTGCAGCTTCGACTCCAGGGTCTGCAGCGTCGGCGCCAGCACAACATGGAAGGCCTCGAACGTCGGCAACGAGAGCGGTGTCTCGTAGTAACAGCGGCGGCACCAGTAGCTGAAGAACCCGAGCACGCGCCGGAGTTTGCTGCACTGGCTTGCGAGGTTCGGATCGTAGTAGCAATACGGCAGCAGCTCGATCGGGCAGACGTTGATCACCTCCTGGTAGAGGAGGTCCACCGTCGGTGCGGCCAGCGTCGTGAAATCGTTCTGCACCTCGAACGGAAGGATCGCCCAGTTCGCGCAGATGCGGCAGTAGCAATCCAGAAGCTCGCGCCACTTCTTGCAAAGCGGCGTGTTGTACGGCACGATCGCCGGGTTCAACGCCACGAATCCAACGTAGTCCACCATGCGCGAATCGAAGGCATCGTAGATGTCGCCGATCTGGAACTGTCGCCGCAGCGTGAGCTGATCGGCCAGGTCGGTGGCGGCGGTGATCACGTCGAGCCCCGTGTTCACGCGCGCGAAGAACTCCGTCTGTGGTGTGTACGGAAGCGCGAGCTCCGCGCTGACCGCCGAGAACACCGATGCCTTCGTCGCCATCAGATTGCTGATCGCCACAACCGGCGCCAACGTCAGGAAGCCCGGGTAATCGCGCCCGGCGCAGAGCCAGTTGTAGTAGATCGGAAGGTGATAGTGGCGATAGCAGAGGCAGTCCATGTACAGCGCGCAATACGGGAGCGGCCGCAACAGGACGTCCACATTGACGCGCACGACGCCCGTCGGGCCCTCCGGCGATATCAGCGACACGTTCAACTCGAAACTCTGCGGCCCGCTCACCTGCGCCACCATGAGCGTTTCGTTCAGGCTGCCGCTCATCACCGGGCCGCCCGTCGGGTTCGTGCTGACGCTGATCGAGAGCGGTACGGGGAACGTGCCGCCGGGAGGCGCGATCTTCGCTCCCAGCATTTCATCGCTCGGCACCGGCACGTTGGAGGGCAACGCACGTTGCACGGTGGTTGCATCCCCGGATGCGTTGAACTGTACGATGAACTCGCGTGACTGTGGGAGGCCCAGGTACGTGAGGTTGGTGAGCGTAACGACTGCCGCTTGCTGATCCATGGTTCTATGAAAGAGATGGTCGTGATTGGATGCGTCTGCTTCTGTTGAACACGCTTCGGTGCGCGCGTGATCCCGTCGAGGGCGCCGGCCGGTCCGTCCGGGTGCCGATCGTCGCGAGCTTCCCCGCGCCGGCCGGGCCGCCTCGACGGGGAGGCAGGCCCGGTTCCGGTCGATCATGATGCGTCGGCACGAGTGCCGCCGCCGCGCGCTAGCTCGGCACGTGAATCGTGACGGCTACCGGAGCAACGGCCTGTTCCGGGCCGTTCGGCTGCAGCCGGCGTGCCTGCGCATAGCGCGAGC
>CAZJYH010000145.1:0-9583 GCA_964549365.1 uncultured Alphaproteobacteria bacterium | reverse complement strand
CGATCGAATGCCGACGAGGCCCAGGCTGAACTGCGAGGCCATCCGGTCCACGGCCCCGTTCATCACGGCCGACGCGTCGCCGAGCGCGGCGTGCCAGAGCGTCCGCTGTTCGGCGGTCGTGGGGGGGCGCACGGTGAAGGTCACGGCCGAGCGCGTGCCCGTGGCGCGGCGTTCGGCGGCCGAGATGATGAGCGGCGTGCGCAGCCGCTCGATGAGCCGCGTGACGCAACTCTCGCGCGTGCGGTCCGAGGCGTCGGCGGCGTCGCACTCGAGGAGGAGCGCCGCGCCGGAGAGGATGGCCTCCCGCTCCCACAACCGGATGAACGCCTCCAGCTCGGCCGGCGCGCTCGGCACGGCGTGCGCCCCGACCACAAAGAGCCGCATGCCGAGCGCGGAGCAGGCGGCGTGCGCGATGGCCCGGCGCGCGGGATCGCTCCCACAGAGTTGGGCGGGACGCGGCCGCACACCATTCGGCGCGCCCGCCCACAGATCGGCCAGGCGCCGCGCCGTCGCCTCGTGCGAAGGGACGAGTTCATCGGCATCCTCCACGGGTTCCACCAGTCCCGTCAACCGATCATCGAGATGCGAGGCGCCTGCCAGATAGTGAAGGATGCGCTCGTCGATCCTGAGCGGCGCGCCCGTCAGCGTTCCGGCGGCTCCCGTCTCGATCATCCGCCAGCCCCGGAGCGCGGCGTCGGGGGTGGCGGCGCTCCAGTGCGCCCCGGCGAGCGTCGCGAACGCGAGGCCGAACGTTGGGTAGGTTCGTACGGGATCGCCGTGCGCCGACGCCAACAGCGCGCCGAACGTCCCGTCCAACTCCGGCCCCGCGCACATCAGCAGCACGGCGCGCTCGAACTCCGAGAGACCGAAGGAGGAGACGAGAGCATGCAGCGCGGAGGGAGCCGGGAGCGCCGCCTCGGCGTCGTGCAGCTCGCGTTCGATCGCGGCATCGTCGAGTGCCGTCGCACCACCGCCGCCGGTCCCCGTCACCTGGAGCGCCTGCGCCGCGTGCCGTCCGAGGGCGGCGCGCACGACGGCGAGGGCCGCCATCAGATAGCGCTGGTTGGCATCGTGCCACGATATGGTCGCGTGGGCGGTCATGGGATACTCACCACGGGTCCGCTGAAGAGATGCGTGTGGTCGTCGCGGTCCAGCATGCTCTGCGCGCCGTCCACCTCCACGCGGACCAGCCAGTCGCCTGACGGGACCGTGGCGGGGATCGTGAACGCGAGATCGGTGATCGGATCGGGTTCGACGGGGGGGACTTCCGATGCATCCATCCCCCGCGCGGGAAGCACGATGGAGCGCTCGCCATGCACTGGGTTGTTCAGCAGCAGCCGTACGCTCTGCGCGCGCGCCACCGGCGGCTCGACGGTGATCGTCAAGGTTCGGCCGGGCGGCGCCGTGGCGGGCAGGATCTTCGTGATCCTCGGCGCGAGCATGAACGCGACGGCGTTGGAGGCGGCGCCGCCATGCGGCTCGTGCCCCGCTCCGGTGCCGAGGTCCAACGGATGCTCGACGGTCACGATGTTGACGCCCGCGCGGAGCGTGTCGGGCACCGCCACGGTGATCTCGGTGTCGGTGCGAGCAAGCAGAACACCGGCCGGCATCTCTCCGAATCTCACCTTCACCGCGTCCGCGTTCAGATCCCTCCCCCTGATCTTCAGCACGTCCCCGACCCGCGCGATCTGCGGCTCGACGGAATCGATCACGGGACGGCGGAACGTGGCGACGTGCAGCCTGCGCTCGATCACCGGCAGCGGCGCCCTCGTCGGGAACGTGCTCTCGATGAGCACCACCGACGCCCGGTATGCGGCCGTGGGACGGTAGTGTCCGTTGATCGCGGCCCAGAGCTTCGACATCTCCTCGGTGGACATCGCCTCCGGCGTGATCTTCACCAGCTCGGCCTGCGCGGCCAGATGACTCTCGGCGAGCATGCGCAGCTTCTCCGACAACGAGTCCTCCGCGGCGGCTGCCACTGCCGGACTCAGAGCCTTGTTGATCGCTGCGCGCGTGAGCACCGGCACCTCGTGCAGCAGCTGCATGGCATAGCCCAGCAGGATCTCCGCGTGGAAGTCCTCCGTGGCGTACGCCGTCAGCATGTAGTGCAGATCGAGCGCGAGCGGCGCGTTGGCGGTGCGCTCGCCGGCGCCGTTCCGCGAGGGGAGCCCCACGTTGCGCCACCCCTGGTTCGGGCTGACGTGGTACATGAACAGGTTGAGCCGCGGCCCCTTCGGCAATGCCTCCACCAGATCCGGCGCCAACGCGGTGACCGCCACCGGTGTGGTCACCGAGGCGATCGACCCATCGATCATCGCGTTGTCCAGCAGGTCCTTCATCACCGCCGTGACGGCCGCTATCGCCAATGCGCTGCTCATCGCGCCCCCCGCGTCTTGCCGCTCAGATATTCCTCCAACGACATCGGCGAGGCCGAGCGCGCGGCCGACGGCTGCGGACGCGGCGCGGGAGGCGGGGGCACGGCGCGCACGTCGATGCGGCCGATCGTCACGTGCACCACGGTCGGCTCCGGGGTTGGGACCGAACGCGCGGTGCGCGCGGGCTCGAGCGCGGGCCGAATGGAGGCGGCCGGACGCGGCGCCCGCAGCGGGTCGATCGGCAGCGAACGCATCGTCGGCTCGGATGGATGCACCGGCTCGGCCTCCCGCATCGACGAACGCGCGGGCTCGATGCGCGGCGCAACGGCGGCGGCACGCTTGGGTGCGTGCGCTCCATTTTCGATGACGCCGTCGTGCCGGTCGCCGCCACGCCGATCATGCGCGGATCGAACATCGGCACTACGATCGCCGGCGTTCACCGGCGCGACGATCGCGGTGCGGCTCATGTCATCGATCGGCATCGCATCCGTGCCCGACGTCGCGGCCGATGTCATTGGAGACGCGGCCGTCGGCCCGGGCTCGATCGTTGAGGGCGCGATCGTCGCCCCGACCGTCGGCACGCTTTCATCAGGCTCATCCCTTGCGCCATGCGGAGCCGCGGCCGATCGATTCGTTATCCCGCCATCGAGCGGAACGTCGAGCCGCCACGCAGCGCCGATCGGAATGTCGACGGGCCCGTGATCCGGGGACGGACGCTGCTCCTGCAATCGAAGCTCCTGCAACCGATCGCCGGCCGACGCATCACGCACGTGCCCCGCATCACGCACGTGCCCGGTGTGATCCTCGGCCCCGGCATCGAGGGCGCCGCCGTCGAAGCCGGCATGCGGCACATCGAAGCGGGCACGCGGCGCGTCGAAGCGGGCCGAGGCTCCCTCGAAGGGGACGGCGCGGCGCGGCCGGAGCGTAAGCTCCGGGCGTGCAGTCCGGGATGCGATCGTTGAGAGATAGTCGTTCATTGTGTTGCCATCGTCAGATAGATGCCGCGCCGTCGCGGGCTCAGCGCAAGGACTTCGGCCTCGCTCCAACCGTAGGCCCGTGCCAGCGTGTGCACGTCGGCCATCGTCGCGTGCGCCCACTCCTCGATCTCGCTCCACAGAAAGAGGAGGATGTCGAAGACGGCGCTCCACTCGCGCCCGCACTTCGGGCAGACGAGATCCAACTGGATGTCGGCGGCGGGATCGGCCTCCGCCATGCGCGCCACCGCGCGATCGATCGCGTCGGGGGGAAGATCCTCCATCGCCACGCTCCTCCCGTCCGGTGCCGATGCGCTCAAGCACCGCTCCAACAGGTGCGCACGGACCCGCTCGGCCCCCTCGCCCGTCGGCGCCGTCGCCGTGTCCATCGAGTTCGGCGGGCGCAGCGCGATCTCGATGCCGTCGTGCACGAGGCGCAGGCCCTCGCCCACACCCTCGGGTCGCTCGGGGCGGAGGTCATCCAGCGCGAACGCCAGATCCAACCGCTCGCCGCACTCCGGACAGGACGTCACCGCCGCCACCGCGGGCCCGAAGAGGAGCGCGCGAAGCTCCATCAGCCGGGCATCGCGAACGCCGATCGGCTCCAGCGCCAGCGCCTCGACCGTGAGCCCCGGCAGCGCAGCGGCCAGCAGCTCCAGCGCGCCGCGCAGCGGTCCGGCACGCGCGCACGCGTCCCACAGGTTCAGCAGTTCCGCGGTCCTGATCGCTCGCATGTCGGCTCAGCTATGAGGGTTCGGTGAACGACGGCTCGGAGGGCTCGGTCACCTCGTAGTCGCGTTCCCATCCCTCGTTTTCCAGCTTGATCGTCTGGATCAGGACCACGTTGGCGTTGGCGTCCAGATCGGCCTGCGCCTGAAATTCCGACACCCAGCAGCGGTACACCTTGTAGGCGAGCGCGAGCTGCCCGGCCTCGTTGTAGACTTCGATGATGATGTCCTTGCGGAAATCCTTCAGCGAGACCTCGGCGCCGAGACCGGAACCGAAATTCCAGACCTTGTTCGCCCACTGCTCGAAATCCACGTCGTGCGTCACGCCGCGCTCCAGCGTGATCGCCTCGTACTTGGTCTGCCCGGGCGACTTGCGCTCGGTGCTCGGGTCGCCGCCGTCGCGGTGCTTCACCGCCTCGGTGGAACGCTTCAACGCTCCCACCTTGCTGATGCCGGCCACGTATTTTCCGTCCCACTTCACACGGAACTTGAAATTCTTGTAGGGATCGAAGCGCTGCGCGTTGACGCTGAATTTTGCCATGAATAATTCTCCTTATGAGGCGATTTGCCCGGCGAGGTGCTGAATCTTGATGACGACGAATTCCGCGGGCTTCAGCGGCGCGAAGCCGACGATGATGTTCACGACGCCGAGGTTGATGTCGTTCTGCGTGGTGGTTTCCCTGTCGCACTTCACCAGATACGCCTCTTTCGGCGTCTTCCCCTGGAACGCTCCCTGGCGGAAGAGGTTGTGCATGAACGCGCCGATGTTCAACCGGATCTGCGCCCAGAGCGGCTCGTCGTTCGGCTCGAAGACCACCCACTGCGTGCCGCGGTACAGGCTCTCCTCGATGAAGAGGGCGGTGCGACGGACGGGGATGTATTTCCATTCGCTGCCGAAATCGTCGTCACCATCCATCGTCCTGGCGCCCCAGTTGACGATGCCGAGCGGGAACGCGCGGGCAGAGTTGATCGCGCGCTGATTGAGCGTGCCGTTCTCGAGATCGGAGAGATTCCGCGCGATGCCCACGATGCCGCGGATGTCCGCCTCGGTTCCGGCCGGCGCCTTCCATACGCCGCGGTTGCTGTCGGTGCGCGCCATCAGCCCGGCGATCGCTCCGGTGGAACCGACGTTGATGTTGAGACCGTTCTCACTCACCGTGAGCTGCGGGAAGAAGAGGGCGGTGTGACTCTTCACCACGCCGACGCGCAGCGCCGCAAGCTGCGCCGGGATATCGCCGACCGGCATGGTCCGCCACGACACCGGCGCATCCACCAGAAGCATCGCCCGACGGCGGACGCAGAATATTCCGGCAGGGCCCCAGAGCGCGGCACCGGCAGGAGTCGACGCCTCCGCATCCGCCGGAAGGATCATCAGATTGAAGAGATTGACGTCCGTGTCGATGATGTCGAAAGCGGCCTGGTAGTCCCGCAACGTCGGCGCGCTGCCGTCCGATGCGTTGCCGAGGCTGTAGTATCGTTCCTTCGTGTTGAAGCTCGCGGATAGACCCACGAGGTCGGTCGTGATTGTGCCGACACTCCCGTCGCCACCGGCAGTCGGCAGGATCGCCAACCGATCGCCCCATACCTCGGCGCGCCATGTGAACGCTTGATGCACGGTCGCGTAATCGTTGATCGCCTTTGCGATGATCCCCCATTTCTCGCGAACGCCACCGTTGTTTCCGTTGTTGGTCGGAAGAATTCCGTCGGTGAACATTGCCGCCGCGGATGGCCCGGCGGTTACCAATGAGTTGTCGAGACCAATTTCCTCCCCGGCAATCGTAATCTTCGTGAGCGCCGTCTGCAGTTGTCCGGCGAACGTAATGAGATCAGATCCTGTGGCCCGGAACGTCATCCCGGTTGGCGCCGGACGCAGTCCTGCATACCCGGAGACCTCAAGCCCTCCGTTGTCGACGCCGAGCATCAACGGAACGGCAAGATCAGCGGTCGCGGAGGAGCGAATGTGGACATCACCGGCCGTCGAGGATATCTTCAGCAGCACGGATTTCTTAGTCGTGTTTCCCGTCTCGGGTGGCGGACCCGGAGCAAATTCAACGTCCACGTTGCGCCCGGTCGCGTCTTTGATCACGGCTTTAATATCAGCCTTCAGAGTTCCTTGAACGTCAGCCAAATCGTCACCTATCGCTCCCGCCACATCGAGCGTGCTGAGATCCACATCCGTATACGCCTCGCCATCCACGCTGATCTGGAACCCTTTCGTTGGCGCAGCAGTGCCAATCAATGTCTTCCACGCCGTCGTGAAGTTGGTTATCGCTTCGGTATCGTCCGTGCCAGGGTCATACACCACCGGCCGTCCCGACTGCGAGAACCCCTGTCCGGGGTCGTTAGGCCCCGCGAGTTCCGCATCCACCAACTGCGAATTTTGCGTCAGATAGGTGGGAGCATATCGCGGCGATGCCGGATCCATCGAAAGGTTGATCCAGTTTTCCACGTCCGCCTTGATCTGCACGTTGCCCGGGCCGGTATCCCAGCGGAACAACTCGAGGTTGAACGTCGCTTCCGGCTGTGGCCCCCTGTACGTCACCGCCGCGCGGATCGTCTCACCGATCTTCCCCGCGCTCTTCGCCTTCAACGTCAGGACCGGCGCATTGCTTTCCGAGTTCAGCGTGACCTTGGCGGCGTCGGCGTTCGATGCAATGCGCATCACGTAACACTGCGTGCCGCCGTTCTGAAAGAAGAGACGAACGGCGCGCGGCATATCGCCCAGAATCGGGTCGGATGAGAATGTCCGCTCGAAATCCGAAAAGTTTTGACAGAGCGTCGGCTTCTTCAGCGGCCCGCTCTTCGTTCGACCGATGAACAATGCGATCGACGTCCCAACCCCCGTTATCGTCCGCACCCCACTCGAAATTTCTTCGACGTACACGCCGGGATAGGTCAGTGTGCTTGGCATGGTTGCTCCTTCCGTTGCGAATTATTCCGATTGATATCTATCGTGTTGATCCTTCGATGCTCTTCATTATTCCGGGCGCCGCCGCTCGGTTCGGGCAAGGCTTCGCCCTCGCTCGGGACGCCTCGATGATTTCGCCGGAACGGGCGAACGAGACGGGCGAGCGCAAACGTTTCCATCTCCGATCGCGGCCGGAAGCCGCCTCAGGCTTGAATCAGGGTCGGAGAGAGTGGTGGGATCGCGATGATATATCGCGTCCCGGGCTGCGCACAACACAGGGCATTCCGGTCCCTTTGCATTCGGACGCCGTTGTTCGCCTCACGCATTTTCGGGCGTGAGAAATCACGGCGCTGATTGCGCGTGTTGTCTGATGATGTGTTGCTTGGGAGCGTCGGATGGACAGGATTACGGCCGCGCCGTCGCGGAGGTAATCAGTGAGTACGAACGTACGGCTTCGAGGAGCGAAAAGCAATACATGATGAAAATAAATATGACGCGAAGGGTACCATGCGAATATCCGCCGGAATTACGGAGGTGTGGAGTCTCCGCGTGTCGATCGGATATCATTGACTCTTCAACACCGCGGACTTCGTCAGCCCCAGCCACAACGCCACCACGCCGGTGGAGAGGTGCAGCATGTGCCCGGGCGAATTGAGCGGCACGATCCCCAGCAGCCACTGCTCCCGCGGGAATCCCTCCATGAACGCCTGCGCCATGCCGGCCGCGAAGACGAGCAGGAGCGTCGGGCCGATCACCTTCCCCCAGAACTGCGCGCGCACGAGCGAGGAGGCCGCCGCGACGCCGGTGAGGCCGATCGACAGGTGGATCAGGTTGTGCACGGCGTTGATCGCCACGAGGTTGAACAGGTACGGCACGCCGATGCCGCCGGCGGGGACGGGGTTGATCCCCGGGATGAAGCCGATGATGCCGAGGAGGGTGTAGATGATGCCGATCATCATGACACCGAATCGAATGAACATGCGCGATCTCTCCGTTGCGTTGTTATTTCCGAAATCTCCAGAGCAGTACGAGCGACGTGACGAGCCACTCGACGAACATCAGCGGGAGCGCTTTCCCCGCGGCCGTGGACCAGTCGTACGGCGTGGTGCTCACGGCGACGGCGGCCAGATGCAGAGCGGCGAGGAACGCGGTCAGCAGCATGAACAGATGCAGCCGCCGCCACGCCCCCTCGCGCATGACGATCGCCTGGAAGGCGCCGAAGACCGCGATCTGTCCGCTGAAGATCCGCACGTTCAACGTCTCGATGTGCCAGGGCCAGGCCGCGGCGACCGTTGAAGCGTGGATGAAGACGGCGATCGCAAGCGGACCGTAGACGACGGCGCGCGCGATGAGCCAGCCGCGCGCCACACCGCCGATGCGCGGCTCCGCGGATATCTCGGGCGCCCCGAACCGCTCGCGCTGCAGGCGGAAGAGGATCGGGATAGCGAGCAGCGGCAGGTAGTACGCGCCGAGCCATGTGAGCGTCAGGGGGCGGTAGGGGAAGAAATCATCCCAGTGGAAGGCCGCGGCGATGAGCAGCCACGCGGCCACCACGAAGAGCGACTTCAGGCTGGCCTGCAGCGCCAGCCAGTCGCGCCGGCTTGCGAGCAGGATGTAGTAGAAGCCGCAGGCGAAGTAGATGGCGCCCACCATCATGGCCGTGCGCGGGTCGGCGATGCGCCACGCCCAGTAATCCCCGGCCGCGCCGGGCGCCAGGTAGAGCGGGCCGCCGAATGAGAGGATCACCAGCACCACCAGCCAGAGGAAGAATCGAGTCTCGCGCGTAACGGTGTTGTTCGTCATGACGGGAATGGCCTGCGTTGAGGCATGAGTCGACGTTGCGATCGGGACGGCGGGATCGCGGCCACGCCGATTTGACCGAGCGGCCGCCCTCAACGCCTGTACGAATTCTGTGGGATATCGGATTGCGATCGAGGACCCCGGTGCGCCCGGAGCCCTCGGCGCGCGTTCGCGGCGACGGCCTGGTCGGCGAAGGGCAGCCCGCGCGTTATGCGCCCCCCTCGCCCACCGGCTCGTTGAGGGCCGAGATGTTGGCCAGCAGGGTGGAATCGTCGAAGGTGAATCGCACCGGCTTCTCGTTGCGCAGCAGATCGATGCTGGGAGCGAACTGAGCATACCGAAGATTGACGATGAAGAACGGCTTGCCGCCGAGGGTGGATCTGGAGTTGGTCGGGATCACCGCCCCCTCCGGAAAGAAGCGCATGGATACGTTCCCCTCGGCGGTGGTGAGCCCGATCGCCGCGTCGAACCCGTTGCTTCCGTTCGGGCCGCCGTTGATGACGAGGTTGTAGTGCGTGACGTCGGTCAGGATTACCGGCATGAGGTATTCTCCGTGTTGTGCGTGTTGCGGTCTGCGTTTCAAGCGCCGCTCGCTACTCTTCCCGAGCGTCCACCGTCCAACACGTTATAACCGCGAAGGCGCAGGGAACGCGAAGAGCCGCGTGCAACCCGATACGCTGCGTTGAAAATAGGGGCTTCGGCTCGAAGGGAGAGCATGCCGTCGGAAAGAGTACATTGCCCGCCTCATGAGCCGCGATTCACATCCCATGCTTTCCCCCGAATGGATCGCCGCGCGCC
>CAZJYH010000144.1:0-9635 GCA_964549365.1 uncultured Alphaproteobacteria bacterium | reverse complement strand
CGGGATCGGGCCAACCGGACTCCATTTTACTTCGCCAATAGCCGACGAGAATAAGAGTGTGCATTGCGTCAACAGGGTGAATCGATGCGCCGGTGGTAACTGGAGTGGGAAGTAAGCCCTTGGCGGGCAAATATCAAAATTGTGCAACGCAGGGGTACACGCGGCGGACGGAAGAAGAAAGAACCCGATGCGCCGGTGAATGCCGTAAACGTACGACTTCGCAAGAGGACACGTTCGTTCAGCGAGCGGGCTGCCCGCCTTCTGAAGACGGTACGTCGACCATGTTGCGGATCGGTATGTTGTACGCGGTGCTCAGCCTGTGGGTGAATGCATGCAGCTCCGGGTGGTCCACACGCCTGCCGATGAGAAGCTTGCGTGTGCCGCTCTTCGTGTGCGCGCGCATCACCACGCTGCGGCGCAACGCGGTGAACAGAAGCCACGTTCCGAGCAGTATCGGAAGGATGCAGATCAGGACGGTCACATCATACAGTGCGCCACCGTATTGCGACCAGTCGATGATCGACGTGATCGGAACGTAGAGCGCGCTCAGCAGCACGATGCCGAGGATGGTCTGAGCAAGCGGTCGCTCGGCGGCGGTCGTGCGGCATATCTCGAGGTGCACCACATCCGCGCGAGGAACGTGCGCGCGCAGCCGGCCGTCGACAACCTCCATCAGGATCGACTCGTCGGCAACCAGATTGAGATACTCGATGCGCTCCATTGTTCGGGTTGGATATTCTCACACGCTCGTGCGCGGGACCGCAGCGGCCGCCTTACTCCTTCACCAGCGCGAACTTCTGAACCTGATGGCGCAACCCGACGATCAGTTCGTTCTTGTCCGTGACGGCCATCGCGCCGATCGCGCCGCGCACGGGGATCGTCTCGATGAATCCTCCGTCACCGTCGAAGATGCTCACGCCGCCGAAGTCCGCCACCAGAACGCGGCCGAAGCCGTCAACGGCGACCGCGTCCGGCGAACGCAGCCGCCCCGGCTGATCGCCTCGGCCGCCGAATTTCTGCAGGTACTTTCCGTTCGGTCCGAACTTGTAGATCCAACCGCTCGAGCTCAGCGCGTAGATGTTGCCGAGGCCGTCGGCGGCCACCCGGATGCGCGATTCGAATCCGTCGCTGATGGAACTGACGGCCCGGCGGATCACCGTCCCCGCCTTTCCAGCGGCATCGAACCGCACGATATCGTCCTTGCTCTTCGGGTTGATCAGAATGCCGCCTCGATACCAGCCGTCCCATGCCGCCACGATGCCTCCGTCGACCGTCGGGGCAACATCGATGAACCCGTCGCCTCCCTGGTAGCGGACCGTGCCGCGCGGCGTTCCTGTTGCGCCGTCGTACGTCAACAGCTTTCCTCCCACGACCGCGAACACCGTCCCTTCGCGATTCGCGGTCATGCCGCGCAGGTAGGTCTTCGGCGGCAGATTCCACTGCGTCTTGAACGTGCCCGATGCATCGAACACCTGAACGCGCCCGCTCGAATACTCACCCACGTAGATCCGCCCTGAACCGTCGACCGCCACGGAACGTGCATCGGTGAACATGCCGGCGCCGATCCCTTCCCGGCCGAACTCCATCACCTTGTGTGCCAGCCGCGAGGTCGGCTCCGACGGCGTGCTCGGTTTCTTCGGAGCGTCGGGCGGTACCGGTGCGGAGGGCGCGGCCCGTGGCTGCGCTACCGGCGTCGCGATCGTTGGGGGCTCCGCGCTGCTCCCTCCCGAGCGATACGCCAGGAACCCGAAAACGCCGATGCCGAGGACGAGCACCGCCGCGGCAATCGCCGCAACGGCCACCATCTTCATCGCGCTTCTCCCTTGTGCGGCGGCCGCCTCGATCCTGCGGGCCGCGTCCGGTCCCGTCGCGCCGTTCGTCGTGCCGGCCTTCCCCGTCTCGATCTCGCTGATCACTCGAAGCGCGATATCGTTCACGGGATCAACCCGCAGGCAGCGGTGCGCCGCCGCTCCGGCCGCGTCGCGATCGCCGGTATCCCCCTGCATCCGGTAGCGGTTCATATACGATCGCGACAGCGCAGCAAGCAGCGTCGCGTTCGACGGTGCGAGCGCCTCGGCCTGCTCGAACTCGTTGACCGCGCCGTCCCAGTTCCCGTACCGCGCATATCCCTCGCCGCGTCCCAGGTATTCGGCAAGCTTTCGGTCGACGTACGCGATGTCCTCCTCGGTCATTCCCGATTCCAGTGCGATGCGCTTCAGATCGTCATCGCTCAACCCCTCCTGCTCGCGCTCACGTCGAAGCGCCAGCATCTTCTCCATGTACTGTCTGAGGATGTCGTCGTTCTCGTTGTTCATCGTTGGTCCGCCGGGTTGAAGAAGAGGATGCCGACGAAAATACGGTGCGCCGGTCGATGGCTCGTCATGCGTCGTCGCGTCGCGGCGCGCGGCTTTCGGTGACCAGCTGCGACAGCCGCGCGGCCTGCTCGAACTCCAGACAGATGCCGGAGGAGAGCGGCTCCTGCAATTCCGCAAACCGTGCCATCCTGTCCAACTCCTCAACAGGCCCTTCCAACTCCGCAACGAGCGCGCTCAGCACGTCATCATGATCGTACGCTCGCGACTCGGTGATGACGTCGTCCACAAGGTCGGGCCACGCGGAGCAGAAGATCAGCCACTTCACAAGCTGCCGCTGCCGCGTCGGCGGCCATGCGTTGCCGTCTCCCTGCAGGAGGATCTTCACAAGGCGATGTGCGTTCACCAACCGCTTCAGCTCGCGCGGATTGTCCATCAGGTAGTCCTGGAAGTCGTTGAACGCGCCCAGCTCGTCGGGCGTATCCTCGAGCTCCTCGACGATGGCCACCGGCAGAAGCGAACGTATGTCGTACGGTGTTCCCGCCGTGTCGGTGTCTTCGGGGTCGGTCCGTGTGCCGGAATCCGCCGTGTCGGCCGCCGCCGCGGTCCCCTTCGTCCTGCCGCTGCGCTTCAGCTCGAAACGCGCAACGCTGTCGGCGCTGAACAGGCGACTCGTGAGCTCGAACAGCTTCTCGGTTTCGGTCGGGGGAAGATGGAACGAAAGCTGGATGATCTTGCGCAGATAGTTCTCGGAGAAGTTTCGCGGAAGCTCTTCGCCGCTCTTCGCATAGTGGAGGCGGATCGCGCGGTAGATCATCTCGGTGTCCATGCTGAGGAACACGAAGTACTCGCAGTTGGCCAGCACCAGATGCACGGCCTGCAACAGCTCGATGATCTTCTCATCGGAGCAGCGGTCCAGATCGTCGACGTACACCACCACCTTCGCGAGAGGGTGATGCTTCTTCACGCGCCGATGCACGAAGCGCAGGTCATCGAGCACACGGTGCTGATAGCCCATCTGCGCCTTGTGATCCGGGCGCTTCATGTACCCCATCACGCGCTCGCTGATCGGCTGCAGCGCGCCGATCGCCCGCCATGAGAGCGCCCACACCGCCAGCAGCAGCGAGCCGGCCGGCACCAGCACCGCCAGCAGCTTTCCGATCGCGCCGCCGAAGTCCTGTGCCTTATCGCCGGTGAAGGTCTTCTCCACGAGCGCCTGCACGTCGGTCAACAGCAGAACCATGATCAACGACACCAACACGATGAGCGCCGGCAGAAACACGTTGAGGATCACGTCGGGGCGATGGTACTTCCACGCGTACTCCAGACGCAGCAGCAAACGTCCCCGGCGCGGGATGGCGCGCTCCAGCCGTTCGCTGATGACGCTGCCGAGCCCCGCCCACGTCTGCGTTGCGTCGTTGAACTGCCATGCGTTGAAGCGCACGGTCACGGTGTGTCGCCTTGCGTCGGCCTCCATCGTTCTCCACAGCTCATCGCGCCGCGCACGGAGCCCGATCTCGGCGGCCGTGTTCGATGCATCGGTGGACGCGTTGCCGGAGGCACGATCGATCGCGCGCTGCCGGGCGCGAGTCCGCAGTTCATTTTCGGCGGCCAGCCATTCCTGTGCACGCGTTGCCCGGTTCTCCGGCGCCATCAACACCAGCTCGCGATCGATCATCTCGATGAACGAGGACTTCCCCTTTCCCCACGGTCCGTGGATGCCGATCGTCAGCGGCGCCCTCGTCTGGGCGTGGAGCACGAAGCGCGCCAGCGCCCGGGCGTGCACGCCGATGCCGATGCCGTCGTCGTTCGTGGGCAGGTCCGAATGCAGCGGCGCGTCCGCGTACCGCGTCGATGCCGGGTCGTCTGTTCCGCCGTCTCCGGCGATCTCGATCTCCAGGAAATGCGGGTCGTCCGTCGGTATTTCCACACCCTGCGGCACGCCGCTCAGGACGATGCCGGTCCGCTCCGGCAGGTCGCGGAGAAACGTGCTCAACGCCGCGTTCCATTCCGCCACCGCATTCTCGTCGCCGTCGGCGCCCGTCACCTCCACGAAGAGCACGAGCCGCAGCCCACGGTGCAGCACGGACTCGTCGCGCAGGGTCGTGAAGACCGAACCGATCTCCTCGTACGTGATCCGCCCGGACTCCTGTGCCTGCCGACTCTCGATGATCGAGTGGAGCGGCGTCTCGAGGAGCAGGCGGTTCCAGCCCGGCGTGCCCAATGCCGGCGTGAAGATCCCGCTGATGCTTCGGCGCCTGGTGGTGTCGAGGGCATTCTTCAGATCGTTCAACAGCGCCGTCAGCACCGTGCCGAACACCGCGCCGGAGGAGACGCGATAGCGGACCGTCAACGACTCGAGGCGTTCGTTGCCGAGGCATGCATCGACCACCGGCGCGAGGTTCACGGCGGTTCGATTCAGCACGACGAACCCCGCCGTCCGCGGCATTCCGAACTCCGTGTCGTACTTGCCTCGGTTGTCGAGAACGGCGAGAAAGCGATCGATCGGGTCAACCGGTGCGTTCTCATTTGCGGTGGGCGATCCACTCATACGCGTGTGCTCCTCATGAAGAGAGTGGCGGGCCGAAAACCCGTTATTCCGGCGCTTCGCGGACGGGGTGGTGTCCTGCCTGCTTGAACTCCAGTACCCGGGCGCGATCCATGCCGCGCCGGTGGCGGAGTGGACTCCGCGACACGATCATATGCGAAGCTTCGCAAGCCGATCCGCCCCGGCGTGCAGCGTCTCCCAGCGCTTGCAGAAGCAGAACCGGATCCACGAGCGGCCGTGCTCCGGATGCACGTAGAAGCTGTCGAGCGGGATGGCCGCCACCCCGAACTCGCGTACCAGCCGGCGGCTGAACTCCAGTCCGTCGCCGAGCCCGAAGCCCTCGATGTTCGCCAGGATGAAGTAGCTCCCCTCCGGCCTCCGCGGCGCCAGGCCGCACGAGCGAAGCGCATCGACCAGGAAATCGCGGCGATCCTGGTAGTCCTTCGCAAGCGCGGCGTAGTACGCGTCCGGAAGTGCAAGCGCCTGCGCGATCGCGTGCTGCATCGGCGTGGAGGTTGCGAACGTGGCGAACTGGTGCACGCGTCGGAGCGCCGCGCCGAGCGGCTCCGGTCCGATCGCCCAGCCGATCTTCCAGCCCGTGAACGAGAAGGTCTTGCCCCCGCTCGATATCGTGAGCGTGCGCTCCCACATCCCCGGTATCGCTGAGAGACGCAGGTGGGCGCTGCCGGTGTAGATGATGTGTTCGTACACCTCGTCGGTGATCGCCAGCACGTCGTGCTCGATGCAGAGCGCAGCGATCCGCTCCAGCTCCTCACGATTGAATGCCGTGCCCGACGGGTTGTGCGGTGTGTTCACGATGATCGCCTTCGTTCGCGGCGAGAACGCGGCGCGCAACTCCTCCGGGCGAAAGCGGAACTCCGGCGCATGCAGCGTCACGGCCACCGGCGTGCCCCCCGCCATCGTGATCGACGGTACGTACGAGTCGTAGCATGGCTCGAAGACGATAACCTCGTCCCCCGGCTCGACGAACGCCAGGATGGAGGCGAAGATCGCCTCGGTGGCTCCGGTTGTCACCGTGATCTCCGTGCCCGGATCCACACGCTGCGCGTAGAAGCGTTGGCTGTGTGCGGCCACGGCCTCGCGCAGGGCCGGCTCGCCGTGGGATATCGCGTACTGATTGCGCCCGGCGGCCATCGCCTCGGTGACGGCCTGCTTGATCTCGTCGGGCCCGTCGAAATCCGGGAAGCCCTGCCCGAGGTTCACCGCGTTGTGCTCACGCGCCAGCGCGCTCATCTCCGCGAACACCGAGGTGCCGAATGTGCGTATGCGCCGAGCGCTGAAGTCGCGGGCCGTTGCCATTGTTCGCCTGTTGTAGGATGGGAGAGAGAGATACCTGTCGCGGCGGCGAGATTACACGCTTGCGTTCACGTTTGCAAACGGGAAGTGGGGGTGAGGGAACTCGCGAGTCGATGACCTGCGCGGGCTCCGGGAATCTGCTTTCGGCTCGGTCACCGCCGCCGCGCGGCCGTGAACAGATACACGCCGATCGCGATCAGCAATGCGCCGATAAGCGCCGCGATGTATACCACGTTGATCTTGTGCGTCGACGAGCGTGCGTTCGTTACGACCTCCCACGCCGCGTATGCCGCGATGGCGGCGATGATGGCCTTCATGACGAACAGCAGCATCCGGGCGGCGCGGTACTGCCGCTCGGCGTTCTCCTCGGTGATCGGCCATGGGTAGTTGAAGAAGTGGGGGACGCGAACCAGCGCCGTCAGGCCGACGTAGACGAAGGTCATGACGCACGGCACCGTGACGATCGCCGTGCGTGAGCCCCAGCCGTCGACCTCACCGTCGACCGTGAAATGAATGGGGATGCGTTCCGGCAGCAGCGCCCAGTTGCCGATGATTATCGCGAACGCCGCGACGATGCAGGCCACGCCGATCGCCTCGAGGATCCACTCGGGTGCGTTGTACCGCAGGCGCGGCACCGGTCGCGTTCGTACTGAAGGGAGCGTTCTCATGCCGCCGTGCGAACGCTTTGGAACGTAACGTTGGACATCGTGTCTATCGTCCTCCTCCGGAGCTGCCCCCTTCCGGCGTCGCCACCTGAACGTCCGCGGCGCCGTACTTCGCCTGCCACAACTCCTTCCAGTTGTCATCGCGCAGGATCTTCAGCATCTCCACGCCGTTGGTGTTGTCCGGCGCGAGCTTCACGGACTTCTCGTAGTTCGCGATCGCCCGCTTGCGATCGCCGGCATGGCCGCAGCCTTCGCCGAGCGAGTCGTAGACGTTCGCCGACTTCGGGAACGCGTCGACGGCGATCTCGAACATCGCCACCGCGTCCTGCGGCCGATTCTCCTTCACCAGGCGATACCCGGCGGCGTTCAACTCCGCTTCGCTCATGAAGAAGCCCTTGAACTTCCCCTTCTTCATGGCGGCGTATCGCTTGCGCATGGCGGCGGCTCCCTGCGCCCGCAGCGTTCGATCCAGCTCGCTTGCGATGGTCTTCTCCTTGATGTCGAGCAGTTCGACATCGAAGATGAGCGTGGCGTTGGCCGGGATGCGCCCGTTCCCCGCCCCCTTCTCGCCGTAGGCCAGGCCCGGCGGTATCACCAGCGTCGCGCGGTCGCCGATGCGCAGCAGCGCGATCCCCTCGTCCCATCCCTTGATCACGTCGCCGGTGCCGAGTCGGAACGCGAACGGCTCATTGCGCATGCGCGAGTCGTCGAACACCGTCCCGTCGCTCAGTGTGCCGGTGTAGTGCACCACCACGAAATTGCCGGTCTTCGGCGCGCGGCCCGTGCCGTGTTTGGTCACGATGTACTTCAAGCCGGAGGTACGCTGCAGCGTGTCGGACGACTGGGCGTGCAGGGCGGCTGCTCCGAGAAGCAGTGCCGAGAGCAGGACGAACGTGTTGATCGTGCGCATGATGTTCCCTGTGATCGCGATGAGGTTCATTGAACGCCGGGGCCGAGCATCGGCCGATCGCTTCTGCTCGGAGGAGACTTGAGGAACGGCAGAAGCACCAACGCAAGCGAGATCAGCGGCATGATGCCGATACCGAAGAATATGTTGCCGGTGCCGATGCTGAAGGCATGTGAGTGACTGCCGAGCCCGAACTCCGGTCCAAGCCGGAAGTCTCCGTTCGGTGTCGAGATGTTGATCGGTTGCAGTGCCTGGATCGCGGCCGCAATCGACAGCCCAACCCGGTGCAGGCGAATCAGTCGCACCGCGGCGACGACGCTCCCGAGCGGCATCGCTATTGGAATCGTTCCGGCCATGACGACGCCGTCCCACGCCGGGGCCGTGAAGATGAGCCGGAGCACCGCGTTCGTTCCCATGAGGGCGGGGCCGGCAGGATCCATCCAATCCGGATACGCCGCGTCGTCGGGAAGCGTGCTGGTGTGTCCCGTGCTCCTGATTGATCGACCAACCGGACGAAGGTCGGCTACAGATCCAACTCTGCCGCATGTGCCGCATCCTTCCACGCACGTTCCCGTGCCCGCAGCAGCGCGATCAACCCCACGATCCACCCGATGCCGATCAGGGCCGTGAACCAGGTCATGCTCGTCATCACCGTGTCCGCCATCGGATTGTCCTGCAGAGAGCCGGGCAGGTTCATGTGCCCCATCTGCACGAACGTCATCGGTATGCCGGCGGCCTGAATGATGATTGCGACGAAGATGCCGGCTTTTTGATCCTTCCACATCAGCACTCCCGCGATGAGCGAGGCCGTGCCGCTGGCGATCACATACCACGGATACTGATGCATGCCCAGCCGGTCCAACGTATCCTGGAGGAAGGCCAGCGAGCCCAGGCCGCTGATCGCTCCGAAGATGAACAGCGCCGCGATGATGCGCATGACGACAAGGGAGGAGTTGCCCGTCGCGGCGCTCTGCGGAGTTGTGGCCGCGGGCGTTCGGTCGTTCGATGAAGCATCCATAATGCCCCCGTTCGGGTACGGTGATAGAAATTCGTGGCTCCCGTCGAAAGCTTCCGCGTTGCGAGGGGCGCAGCGAGGGCCGTGCACCCGGATGAGATCACCACATCGAGCCCGGCGTCAGATCCCGCCGCAGCAGGAGAGAGGCAAGCGCGCCGTCGGTCATCACGGGGTCTCCCTCGTACCGCATGATCGTGGCGAAGCCCATCTTCACCCAGTGTTGCATCGCGGGCCAGTTCTTCAAGTACACCCGGGCAATCATCGCATCGTACGCGCCGAGAGGGCGTATCTGTTCGATCATCCCCTCGACGACTTCGCGGCCGTATCCATGACGCTGATGATCCGGGTGGATAACAAACATCGAGATGCCGATCAGCCGCGGCTCCGGGCGGTTGTACATCAGATGGAAGTATCCGATGATCTCACCGCCGGC
Source organism: uncultured Alphaproteobacteria bacterium (assembly GCA_964549365.1). Classification (GTDB taxonomy): domain Bacteria; phylum Bacteroidota; class Ignavibacteria; order OLB7; family OLB7; genus JAFDZV01. The sequence goes on along the minus strand of CAZJYH010000144.1, from coordinate 438 downwards.
ACGAATGCTCTGCATCGTGAAGAGATCGCCGCCGCCGCGCGAGTCGACGCTTCTGCGCACCAGCGCCTCCACTTCCGACTCCGGTGCGGGCGCGAACGTCGGGTCCCACGCGCTCACGTACGAGCATGCGTTGACCACGGCGGCGAGGCGCGGGGTCTCCTCGATCGTCGCGTCGCGGATCAACGTCCGCCTGGTCCGCCACTCGCCCGGGATCAGCATAGTGTATTCGTCCGGTTGCCGTGCCGTGCGCGGCGTCTACGCGATGTTGTGGTACACCGCCTGCACGTCGTCATCCTCCTCCAGCTTGTCGATGAGCGTCATCACCTCGTCGGCCTGCTCATCGTTCAACTCGGTGGTGGTGGTGGCGATGCGCTGCAGCTGCGAGCTGGTGGGGACGATGCCGCGCTCCTCCAGCGCCTTCTGCATCGTGCCGAAGTC
>CAZJYH010000143.1:0-9636 GCA_964549365.1 uncultured Alphaproteobacteria bacterium | reverse complement strand
TGAGGAAGGGCATCACGAACTCGTTCGGCGCGGTCATGGCCGTGCGCACGAATCCCGGCGCGATCGTCACCACGTTGATGCCGCTGCCGCGCAGTTCCGTGCGGACGCTCTCCATCAACACGCGCACCGCCGCCTTGGAGGCGTTGTACGCGCCGGAGCCGGGCATGCCGCGATATCCAGCAAGCGAGGAGACGGCAACGATCGTCCCGCTGCCTCGTGCCCGCATGGCGGGAAGCACCGCGCCGAGCATTCGCATCACCGCCAGGTAATTCACCGCCGTCACGCGCTCCCCCTCCTCCACGTTGAACGAGTCGACGAACATCGGCCCGCCGCGCCCGGCGTTCATGATCACGGTGTCGAACCCGCCGAACGCCGCGGTCGCCGCTGCGGTGATTCGTTCGGCGGTGCCGGGAAACGCGACATCGACGGCCAGGGCCTCGGCATGGGCGCCGAGCGCGCGAGCCTGTTCGGCCACGGCGGCGAGCAGTTCGGTTCGTCGGGCAACGAGCAACAGCCGCGCGCCACGCCCGGCGTAGTGCAACGCAAGTGCGCGACCGATGCCGTCGGATGCGCCGGTGATGATGATCCGGTTCGTCTGCTTCATGGCTCAATATGCGTTGCGGGGTTGGAACGTCGGTGCATGCCGTCGGTGTGGAGCGCTCATCAACGAAGAAGGGGGAAGCATTGCTGCTTCCCCCTTCGCATCATCTCGTATGCCCGTTCCGAACGATCGGAACGAAGCTTACTTCACAACGACAACCGAACCGAGCGTCGCGGTGAACGTGCCGGAGCTCAGCTTGCAGTAGTACGTGCCGGCAGGCAACGTTGCTGCATTGAACTCCGCCGACGTGTAGCCGCCGCGCTCGAACGCGCCGCTCAGATCCATCGCCACCTTGCCGGTGCCGTCGTAGAGCAGGAGGGCCGCGCCGTTGCCGGCATGAACGCCCTGCGGCAGACGAATCGACATCCGCGTCATGCCCGTGGCCGGGTGCGGCACAACCGTCAGCATCGCGCCGGTGGTCGCGTCGTAGTTCGGTACGCTGAACAGCTTCACGTCAACCTTCACCTCGTTCGACGTCACCGCCGGTTCGCACAGGCCCGTGATCACGCAGTCGTACTTGCCCGACTGCTCAGGCTGGGCGTTGTTGATCGTATAGGTGGCCGTGGTGGCGCCCGGGATCGGTGCGCCGTCCTTCCGCCACTGATACGTCAGGCCCGTGCCCGTGGCCGCCACGACGAGGACCACGGTGCCGTTCTTCGGCGAACTGATCGAGTCGACCGGTTGCGTCGTGATCGCCGGCTTCTCGTTCAGCGTCAGATGTCCGGCGTTCGAGGTGATGGCCTCGGTGCAGTTCGCGGTGATGACCACCGAGTACGCACCGGTGTCCGCCTCGGCGGCTGCCGCGATCGACAGCGTGGCCGAGGTCTCGTTCGGGATATCGACGCCGTTCTTACGCCACTGGTAGGTGATGCCGGTGCCGGTAACACCCACCGTGAACGAAGCCGCCGTCCCCGGGCAGACGGTCGCATCCTGCGGCTGCGTCGTCAGGCTGGCCGGGGTGTTGATCGACACCGTTGCGGCGGTCGATGTCATCGGCGAAGCCGCACCGGTTCCGGTCACCACGCAATCGTAGCTGCCGGCATCGGCGGAGGTCGCGTTCTCGATGAGGAGATCGCGGCCGGTTGCACCCGGGATGGGCGTGCCGTTCTTACGCCACTGGTAGGTCAGGCCGAGACCGGCCGCCGTTACGCTGAGCGTGGCGCTGCTGCCTTCGCAAACCGAAGCGTTCTCCGGGTTCTTGATGATCGCCGGAGGCGTGTTCAGGAAGAGCGTGGCCTTGTCCGACACGGTCGGAGAGTACTGGCTGCAGATCGTGCCGCGCACGACGCAGTTGTACTCGGCGATGTCGTCCGCGCCGACGTTCTGGATGATCAGCGTGTCGTGGGTACGTCCCGGCATGTTGATGCCGTCACGCTGCCACTGGTAGCTGAGGATGCCGCCACCGATCAGCTTCACCTTGAAGACCACGGTGTTCCCCGGGTTCACGGTCTGCGAAACCGGCTGCTCGGTGATGATCGGATCCAGGTTGACGTTCAGGCGAGCCGTCGCGCTGGTGACGGGCGGATCGCAAGCGCCGGCGATCACGCAATCGTAGAAGCCACCGCTGTACGGCTGCGTCGCAACCGTGATGGTCGGCTTGTTCGCACCGTCGATCGGCACGCCGTCCTTGCGCCACTGGTAGGTGAGCGCCTCGCCGCTTGCCTCGACCGAGAAGGTCGCAACCTCACCACGGCACACCGTCTGATCGCCGGTCTGGCTGATGAGCGTCGGCGGCAGGCGGAGCGTGACCGTCGCGGCCGACGTGGTGACCGGCGGATTGCAGAGGCCGGTAACGACGCAGTCGTAGCTGCCGGCGTTGCCCGGGCCCGTTGCCGGGATCAGGTACTGCGTGCCCGTTGCACCCGGGATCGGCGAACCGTTGCGACGCCACTGGTAGGTCAGGTTCGTGCCGGAGGCAGCCATCGTCATCGTGACGGGCGTCCCCGGGCAGACGCTCGCACCGGCCGGGCTCGAGAGCACTGCCGGGGCCGTGTAGACCGTGAGCGTGGCGGGAGTCGTGGCGACCTGGCTGCGAACCAGGCAGTCGTAGACGCCGTTGTCGGAGGACTGCACGTTGACGATCGTGTACGAGGTGCCGGTTGCGCCCGGGATGGCCGTGCCGTTCTTACGCCACTGATAGGTGAGGGCGTTGCCGGTTGCCGAGGCGGTGAACGTGGCCGTTCCGCCGGCGCACATGGCCTGGCTGGTCGGGTTGCCCGTGATCACCGGCGGCGCAACCACTTCCTCGGCGCCGATCGTCGGCGACGGCTCGGGGCTGGCATAGATGCCGGAGTGAAGCGCGGAGACCTCGCCGTCGGTCAGTGCAACGTTGTAGATCAGCGTCATCGAGATGTTGCCGCTGAACGCATAGGATCCATTGTAGCTGTGGCCGATCTCGAACGGACCGGAGTTGTCCAGGTTACGCGTGTCGCCCGCGCAGAACGATCCGCCTGTCTGGGCGCCGTTCTGCAGACCGCTGTTCGACGAACCCGCGGCGCGGCGCACGCCCGCCATCTGCCAGACGCTGTTCGAGAGCGTGCCGACGCTTGTCTGGCACCAGTTGCCGGAGCTGTTGGTCAGGAGCATGAACTGCCCGGCGCCGCCCTGCAGCTTGTGTGTCCAGCCGCTGGAGCCGTCGTTGTTATAGTTACCCACGATGCCCTGGGTCGAGCCGTTGGCCGAGGTCGGGTAGATATAATCGATGGCAGTGAAGCTGCCGTTGCCGAGGGGCGGCCCGTTGCCGGCGATGTAAGCACGACCGCCGGCGAAGTTCGTGAGCGCCGAAACACCCGAACGGAAACCGGTGGTCCAGGAGCACGAGACGTTCAGATTGTAGCCGCCCACCCAGTCGGTCGCCGTGGCGCCCGAACCTTCGGTGAACGTGTACAGAGCAACCAGGCCGTTGCCGAAGACGTCGGCGACGCTGTTGGTGCGCGTGGCACCCGGATTGCCGTAGTACATGTAGAACGTCGAGGTGCCGGCGGGAACCGACGCGGCCTTGACCCAATAAGTGGTCGTGGTCGTGTTCATACCGGTCTGCAGCCAGAAATTCTGGGCATTGCAGTTACCATCGGTGAAGCGAACGTCACCACCATCTGCCCGCATCTTCGATTGACTGATCGGGGTCTGGGTGTTGACCTTCACCAGCAGGAAGTAATTCGTCAGCGTGCTTCCTGGGTTGTTGATCGTGATCGGGACACGATAGAGCCAGCTCGCAAAGCCACCAGGGCATTGCGCCTGTGCACCGATCGTGCCGACACACAGCAGCACTGCCGCAAGCAGCAGGCCACGCAGTCGGAATTGGTGAATCATTCTGTCATCTCCGGGATATGGGATATGGGATCCAAAGGTTAACGGACTTAGAACGTGTGTATACGAAACCGGGTATGCGCGTGGCAACACGCACAATCGCAAATACGCAAAAGCCCAGCTAGATCCGGGAAGCAGGGGTGATTCCGTTCGGATAGCCTAGGGTATGCCAAAGCTGATGATTGGCTTACGTGAAGTTACACTGCAATCTTGCTGATTCGCAATAATAAAAAGCGGTAGGGATCGGACTATCCGATCCCTACCGCTTGAACCGACCGTGATGTTCAGGGCCGAAACCCGAACATCACGATCAACTGCTAGTGAACGACCACGATCGAACCGAGCGTTGCGGTAAACGTGCCGGAGCTCAGCTTGCAGTAGTACGTGCCGGCAGGCAACGTCGCCGCATTGAACTCCGCCGACGTATAGCCGCCGCGCTCGAACGCATCGCTCAGATTCATCACGGCCCTGCCCATCGCATCATAAAGCAAAAGCGCTGCCCCGGTGCCCGCATGAACACCACGCGGCAGGCGGATCGACATCCGCGTCGTGCCCGTGGCCGGATGCGGCACAACCGTCAGCGTCGCGCCGGTGGTCGCGTCGTAGTTCGGCACGCCCAGCGTGCTCACGTTCACGCGCACCGCGGTCGACGTCGCCGCCGGCTCGCAGACGCCGGTCACGACACAGTCGTAGTTGCCCGACTGCTCAGGCTGGGCGTTGTTGATCGTGTAGGTGGCCGTGGTGGCGCCCGAGATCGCCGCGCCGTCCTTCCGCCACTGATACGTCAGGCCGGTGCCGGCGGCCTGCACCGTCAGCACCACCGTGCCGTTCTTCGGAGCATCGACCGGGGTCGGCTGCAGCGTGATGGACGGCTTTTCGTTCAGCACGAGGTGCGCAACCGCCGACGTCATCGGGTCGGCGCAATTGCCGACCACCACCACCGTATACGCACCGGTGTCCGCCTCCGATGCTGCCGCGATCGACAGCGTGGCCGAGGTTTCGTTCGGGATATCGACGCCGTTCCTGCGCCACTGATAGGTGATGCCGGTGCCGGTAGCACCCACCGTGAACGAAGCCGGGGTGCCCGGGCAGACGGTTGCATCCTGCGGCTGGGCCGTCAGGCCGACCGGCGTGTTGATCGTGACGGTAGCGGCCGTGGAGACGAGCGGCGTTCCGAGGCTCGGCGCGGTGACGACGCAATCGTAACTGCCGGCATCCGCGGCGGTCGCATTCTCGATGACGAGATCACGGCCGTTGGCCCCCGGGATCGGTGTGCCGTTCTTCCGCCACTGATAGCCGAGCCCGAGCCCACCCGCGGTGACCGACAATGTGGCCTTGGCGTTCTCGCAGACGCTCACATTCTCCGGGTTCTTGATGATCACCGGAGGGATGTTCAGGATCAACGACGCCTTGTCCGTGATCGTCGGCTCGAACTCGCTGCAGATCGTTCCATGAATGATGCAGCTGTATTCGGCGACATCGGTGGTGCTGATGTTGTCGATCGTCAACGTGCTCGACGTCTTCCCAGGCATGTTGATGCCGTCCTTCTGCCACTGGTAGGTGAGCACTCCACCGCCGAACGCGGTCACCTTGAACGTCACCGAACCGCCCAGCGTCACAGTCCGCGAGATCGGCTGCTCCGAGATGATCGGATCGAGGTTCACCGTAAGGCGTGCCGGCTCGGTCGTCGAGCTGGGCTCGCAGATGCCGGAGACGACACAGTCGTAGGCGCCGGCGCTGTACGGCTGGGCCGTAAGGTTGAACGTCGGCTTGGTGGCACCCTCGATCGGCGTGCCGTTCTTGCGCCACTGATACGTGAGCCCCTCGCCGATTGCCTCGACGCTGAACGAGGCCACCTGGCCGCGGCAGATCGTGACATCGCCGGTGGAGCCCAGTACGGTCGGCGCCCGATGTACGGTGATCGTGGCGGCGGCACTGACGGCGGGCTCGCCGCAGATGGCGGTGACCACGCAATCGAAGTCGCCCATGTTCTCGACATACGTTGCCGGGATCACGTACTGCGGTCCGGTAGCGCCGAGGATCGGCTCGCCGTTGCGACGCCACTGGTAGGTGATGTCGGTTCCACCGGCGACCACCGAGAAGGCGGTCGGCTGTCCGGCGCATACGGTCTGGCTGCCCGGATTGTTGATGACGTAGGCCGGCTGATTCACCGTAAGCGTGGCCACGCTGGAGGTAACCCGGTTGTTGACCACGCAATCGTAGTTGCCCGCCTTGCTCGGCGTGACCGGGTCGATCGTCAACGTCGGGTTCGTCTCACCCGGTACCGGCGTGCCGTTGCGACGCCACTGATACGTGAGCCGCGTTCCGGTGGCCTCGATGCTGAAGGTCACGGCCTCGCCGACGCATGCGGTGGCGCTCTCCGGATTGCTCGTGATCTCCGGCGGTACGATGGTCTCTTCCTCGCCGATCGTCGGGGTCGGATCGGCGGGAGCGAAGATCGAGTTGTGGATGGTCTGGATCTCCTGCGTCGTCAGCGACACATTGTAGATCAGCGTCATCGAGATGCTGCCGTTGAACGGGGAGCCGCCGTTGTACGTGTGGCCGATCTCGAACGGACCGTCGTTGTCCACGTTGCGCTGATCGCCGTTGCAGAAGTCGATTCCGGTGACCGCACCATTCTGCAGGCCGTTGTTCACGTTCCCGGCGGTGCGGCGCACGCCGGCCATCTGCCACTGGTTGTTGGTGAGTGATCCGACGTTCTGCTGGCACCAGTCGCCGTTTTCGTTCGTCAGCAGCATGAACTCTCCGGGGCCGCCCTGGAGCTTGTGCGTCCAGCCGCTGAACGGATCGTCGTTGTAATTGCCCACGATCCCCTGCGTGTTGCCGTCGGCGATAGGATTGATGTAGTCGATGACGGTGAAGCTGCCGCTGTTGAGCGACGGGCCGTTGCTGTTGATGAACGCGCGTCCACCTCCGGTGAAGCCGGTCAACGCGCCGACACCGTTGCGGAAGCTGCTCGTCCAGGAGCAACTGACGTCGAGGTCGTAGCCACCGACCCAGTCGTGCAGTATCGAGCCCTCGCCTTCGGTGTACGTGTAGAGCGCCACCAGACCGTTGCCGAACACATCGGAATGCTGGTTCGTGTGCGTTGCATCCGGATTACCATAGTACAGGTACAGGGTGGTGGTGCCGCCGGGGAGGGTCGGGACCTTCACCCAGATCTTGGTGCCGGTTGTGTTCAGCCCGTCCTGCACCCAGTAGTCCATCACGTTGCAGTTATCGTCGGCGAAGCGGATATCTCCGCCGTCGGCCAACATCTTCGACTCGCTGATCGGTGTCTGGGTGTTGACCGTCAGCAACAGCAGGTAGTTGTTGAGGGGGCTCCCCGAGTTTTCCACGGTGATCGGTACACGAAGGGTCCACGAGGCCAGTGTGCCGGGACACTGCGCGCGCAATGACATCGATGCCATCGCGAAGAGAGTGATCGCCGCCAGCATCATGCTGAGTGGCAGTACACGTCGTCTCATACGACATCTCCTGATTAGAGAGGGTGAATAGAATGCCGCGGCCTCCCCCCAAGGAAGGGCGCCACATTCGCAGGTTGATCGTTTGAGAAAGACTCAATCGTGGTGCATTCGAAACGGTACCGTGGCGCAGTGTGCATGCGCCATCGGCTGGGGTGATTGAGTTTTCTGCGCGGGGACGGTTTGCCGGAAAGCCGTTGCTCGCTACGAGATGTGTCGAAAATATCCTGTGAGGTAATGCCGCACAAGCCTTTACGACCACCGCATAACAGATAGATCGGAGAAAGGTTACAGCCCCGTTTCGGCCGTGAACCAACCAACAGGGGCCGCTGATCCATATGAACCCCGACGAGCCGGTTTGTCACCGATCGAACGTGGTGGGCGAATCGAGTGCGGAGCGATGGAGGAGTGAGGCGGTGGCGATGCTGCGATACATCCACGGTCCTGCGAGTCGCGACGCAAGGGATGCCGCGACCATCTGTTGCCGACCGCGCGGATGTTATCGAAGGGCCGCGGCGATGACGCTGTCGCCGATGACCAGTCCTTCGCTCAGCACCTTTCCGTCGGTTCCGATCAGATACATCTGCGGGATCGCGGTAACGCCGTACCGCTGGGCCACCGCGTTGCTCCATCCCTTCGCGTCGGCCACGTGGACCCAGGGGAGCTTGTTCGCGCGGATGAATGTTCGCCACGAACCGAGGTCGTAATCCAGCGAGACGCTCACGATCATGAAGTTCGACCCCTTGTGGCGTTCCCAGATATCCTTCAGTTCCGGCTCGACCCGCACGCACGGGCCGCACCAGGTGGCCCAGAAATCGAGCAGCACAACCTTGCCGCGAAACGCCGAAAGGGAGACGGGGGTGCCGGATGTGTCGTTCTGGGTGAAGTTGGGGGCAATGTCGCCGAGGCGCGGCGGAAGACCCGACGCATTATCCGGATCGGTTGTCGTATCGGCGCAACCGGCCAACGCCGCGAGCAGCATCGCCGGGAGAAGAAGCTTTCGGATCACCATGATTCGCCTCCTGATAGAATGCGTCGCCGTTTGTCTCCGTTACCGTCGCTCTCCGCGGGCCACCGGATGCCGCCGGCCGTCGCGAGCCGCCGGCCGTTACATGCCGGCACGTTCGGCCCAGGCCGCGGCCCGGAACATGCGTGCCTCCTCGAAGTGCGGTGCAACGAACTGCAGTCCGATCGGCAGACCCGTCTCGGCGTCGGTGCCGGCGGGGATCGAGATCGCCGGCACGCCCGCGAGGTTCGCCACGGCCGTGAAGATGTCGCTCAGGTACATCGCGATCGGATCGTTCGCCTTCTCCCCGAGCTTGAACGCGGGGGTGGGCGTGGTCGGGGCAAGGATCAGATCCACCCCTTCGAACGCCTCCTGCAGATCGCGGCAAAGGAGGCGTCGCACCTGTTGTGCCTTGCGATAATACGCGTCGTAATAGCCGCTCGACAACACGAACGTGCCGAGCATGATCCGCCGCTGCACCTCCGCCCCGAAGCCCTCGGAGCGGCTCATCTCGTACATCTCCTCCAGCGTCGTCGCGTTCGGCGAACGGTAGCCGTATCGCGCGCCGTCGAAGCGGGCCAGGTTGCTGCTCGCCTCGGCCGTCGCGATCACGTAATAGCAGGGGATCGTGTACTCGGTGTGCGGCAGCGAGATCTCGCGGACCGTCGCGCCGGCCTCCTGCAGGCGCTGCCGCATGGCGTCGAGCGCCGAGCGCACCGAGGGATGAATCCCGTCGATCATGTATTCGGTCGGCACGCCGATCGTCATGCCGCGCACGTCCGCGTCGGCAAGGCCGTCGACGTAGCTGCCGACCGGCTCGGCGCTTGAGGTCGCGTCGTTCTCGTCGGCTCCGGCGATCGTCTCGAGCACAAGCGCCGCGTCGGCCACCGAAGCGGCGAACGGGCTGATCTGGTCCAGCGACGACGCGAACGCGACCAGACCGTAGCGGCTCACGCGTCCGTACGTCGGCTTCACACCGACGACGCCCAGGAACGCCGCCGGTTGCCGAACCGAGCCCCCGGTCTCCGAGCCGAGCGCGGCGTGGCAGATCCCCGTCGCCACCGAGATGCCCGCCCCGCCCGACGATCCCCCCGGCACGCGCTCGTTGTCCATCGGGTGCAGCGCCGGGCCGAAGTAGGAGTTCTCGTTCGAGGAGCCCATCGCGAACTCGTCCATGTTCGCCTTGCCGATGAGGATCGCGTCGGCCGCCTCCAGGCGCTGCACGGCCGTTGCCG
>CAZJYH010000142.1:0-9686 GCA_964549365.1 uncultured Alphaproteobacteria bacterium | reverse complement strand
GCGATCATGGCGATGCCAAATAACAACGGGGCGACCTTCATTGATACGACCTTCATTCTCGATCTCCTTCGCTGAAAACTGAACGTTCTGTTTGAGATAGTGCCGGAGAAATCAGCGGGAACAACCAACCGAAAGATTTGGTATGTTTCAATGGTAAACGGCGCACGCCGCCGGGGCTATGGGAGTCATACAGCCCGGCGACGTGCCTACCGGAGCGCATGGGACCAATGAGGGACGAGGGTCCGCGCTCGAATACGGCGCGCGCCCGCCGACTTTGCCGCAGTGCTGGGCCGGCGGGCGCGTATGCCGCGCCATCATCTCACTATTTCCGAGACTATCGTTCGCGACGTTGTGTGATCGTGAGTTCGCGCCCGCGTTGCGCAAGGTCTAAATGTATGGCGTGTGGGCCGGGATTCCTCCCACGGCAGGGCCACTCACGGGCGCGTTTGGTTGAGCCGACTATGAACCGAGTTCGGCACGTATCGTGTCCACCTCGTCGTTCTGTTGCGAGAGCCGTCGTCTCTGTCTGATGTAGCCACCAAACGCGGCGCACGGAGACACGAGCACCCCTGAGAGAGCACTGTACCAAAGAGGAGATTCCGACGTGAGGAACAAATCGATCGATATCGACAGTGCCGTGGTCACGATACCAAAGCAAAGCGCGTTCGGCACCTCCGCGGTCTTGGAGATCATGGCCGTAATGTAACCGCAGATCACCGTAATCAGAAGCCCACCGACCATGCACGTTACAAGGAACTCCGTGGAGCCGGCAAGAGCGACGTATGCTTCCGCTTCGGGCAGCCCTCGCCCCAGTAGTGCAATTACAAATGCGAAGCCGACCATACTGCCAAACAACGTGCTCACGCCCAGATCGAGAGCTGCACCAATCACAACAGCCTTGACGCTGACTCGTTTGAGATCGATCATGAGAAAAACTCCTCTGCCGAAATTCCGTGACTATGACAACAACTTTGAAAGTCTTAGCTCGATTGCGGTTACTCCGAACACGTCGCCCTCATAGAGTGCCCGAGCCTCTTCATTACTACAAGGCACTACGGATACCTCCTCTTCAAGATCAACTTCCGAGTACCGCACCCGGAAGAGTTGATCCGTCGTCGTGCTTGCAGTCAGGAAGTCAGGGAGCGCCCACAGCGGGCGCTCCCAGGAAGTAACCCGGCCAATGATAGGCCACCGGCCTGTCCGGATGCCGCTATCGCGACATATCGCTGTGAGAATAGCGGTAGACGGATGCAGAACCGCGGCCTGTTCCAATCCGGGCAACTCTGTTTGGCACGGCCCGAAGAAGTACGCCAGCATATTGCCCTTCCCGTCAAATCGAGCAGCAACACCAAGTGCATAACCATCCGGACGAAGAGGAATTGCGAAGCAATCACCTTCCGTGTATGACAGAGAGCCGTTCATAGGTACTGAGAGTATTCATCCTCAAGGTCTTGCCGTAGCTGTGCTATAGATGGCGTTATCCCTTTCCCATCGGGTGAATAGAGTACACCAGGAACGATTCCATCTCCTTCCAACAAGGGAAGCAGATCGTCAAGGAAATCGTCCAGGGGAATGGATTCCGGTTGATAGTCGGCCCATTCGCCTTCGGCAAAGCGTTGCGCATATTCACGTTCGGGCCACAGCGGGACGACGGTCTGCCCATCAGAAGTTCCCAGCAAAGCCCAACCTTCATTGTAGAGTCCCCAAACCTCACCGAAGCCCGCGGCCTCTTTCACGAAGTGAGCATATCGCTCCTCCGGCGGCAGAGCATATATCGCCTCCATCTTTTTCTCAGTTGCCATTTTCGCCTCTACTTATTTTTTCGACCATACTTGTCATACTTGTGCTGAAGCTTGTGCAAGTCTGGATTCTGCAAATCAGAATGCTCATATGAGTATCCTTTTGCCGCCTCTTTCCCTCGCTTATGTGCCAACTCCTTGCCAGGAGGATTGCGTAAATTTTTTCTGCCTCCACGCTTACCCTTGTTGATCTCTTGTTTGATCCATCCACGATCGGCAGAGGACACCTTGGGGTCGTTACCTAACTGGCGCAACCGAGCTTGTTTCCCCGTCCGACCAGCCTTCGTACTCGCCGCGCCTCCCGTCAACACCTCCGCCCCGATCTTCTTCCCCTGCCCCTTGCCCCACGCCTTTACCACCTTCGTCGCGGCCTTCCTCGACGCGTTCATCGTCTTCGAAACCACGCGGGCGGCATCGTCGGCATGACCCAGAACCTTACCAACCACCTTCGTCACACCCTTGCGGATCAGGTTGTACCCTCCGCCCGGACCGATCACTCCCAGGAGAGCCCCGCCGATCGCCATCCCCTTGTCGAGCGTCGTCGCGTGCGGGTCGGCAAACGTCGTCACCACGTCGTAGACGTCGGCGGCCGATCCGAGAACCTCGCCCGCGGCCGCGAGCACCGCCGGCACCCCCATGCCGCTCGGATCGCTCGCCATCACCGGCGCGTTGAACGCGTAGTTGTACGGCGTGTGGGCCCGGAACTTCTCCCACAGCGGGTCGACGCTCCCGAACCGTCCCTCCTCGGCCAGGTACGCGCGCGCGCCGAAGCTCCCGAGGCCGTTCTCCCGGTCGGTCTCGCGGTCGATGTATCCCTTGCGCATCGTCGCGCCCGTGCGCGCCAGCACCGTCCCGAACGGTTCGTAGTCGGTCGTCCCGAGCACCGCGCCGCCCGTGCTCACCCGCACACGCGCCGAACCAAGGTGGTCGGCGATCACGTATTCCTTCGCGCCGGTCGGCCTGGTGATGATGCTCGCCTCATCACCGATGCCATAGGTGAGATACTCGACGGGGTAAAGATACACACGCCGACCGGCCAGTCCACCGCAGCCCGCGGGCGCGCCCGCCGGTTCCGTGGTCTGCCGTCCGTGATACACGGCAAGCTGTTCCCGCTCGCCGCCCAACAGGTAATACACCCACGCATACGGCGTCGCGGTGTCGCCCAGGTTCGTTGCGTAGAGCCGCTTCTGTTCACGTTCGCCGGCGGCGCCATAGCGGTAGAACCAGTCCTCGTACGGAGCGTTCTGCGGCGGCACGCCGGTCGTGTAGTCGGTCGAGAGGCTTCGCTTCAGCAGGCCGCGTGTGTTGTAGCGGAATTCATCCGCGCGCAGCAGATTCGAGAATGCCGAGGTGTTGTACGTGCGCTGCCGCCAGGTCATCGCGCCGGTGCGGTCATAGGCATAGCCGGTGGTGGTGTCGCCGCCCATCGCGTCGCGGCGATCGCGCGCCCACAGCCGGTTGGCGCTCCACGGCTCCAGCGAGTACGTTTCCGGCCATGCGGACGTGCTCCGCCGCGCCTCGACACGGTTTCCCGCGGCGTCGTAGGCATACCGCGTGGTATCGTGCGCCACGCCGGGCATCGCGTTTCCGTTCGTCCAGCGCTGCAGCCGGTCGGCGGGATCGTGGGTGTACTCCTGCCGCATCCGCGTACCTGTGCCGTGTTGCCACTCCTGCGCGCGGATCATCCCGGCCGCGTCGTAGGTCAATGCCTGCCGGAACACGTTCGTGGCTCCGCGCGTGGCGGTCATGCTGTCCAACGACTTGCGGTGGTTGTAGGCGTAGCGCACCAGCATGCCGGCGGTCGGGTAGTGCGTGGAGGAGAGCTGCCCGGCCGGTGTATGCTCGTAAACGTAGTCGGCGGTCACGGACCGCGCGAGCGGCGGCGGGTACGCGAGCGCCGCAAGATTGCCGTTCGGCGCAAGACCGCTGCCGAAGGGACCGAGGCGCGTCCATGTGGAGTCCTCGTCACCGTTGGCATCGTATCCGTACCACGTGGTGAACTGCCGGAAAGCATCGGCGACGCGCACGCTCGTGACCTTGTTCATCGCGTTGTAGGTGTAGTACACCGCATCGAACCCGATATTCTCGGTGTAGCGTATGAGCGCCTCGACACGGCCGCGTTCATCGTACGACATGGCCGCGAAATGAAACGGTTCGGCGCCGCGATCGCGATACGCGACGACGGCCTCGTCCCCGCGCTGGTTCCGCATGCGTCCCTTCGGCGCAAGCGCGTCCCACTGGGCGCGCGGCGGCATCGTCACGAACACCGATCCGGCCGAGGCGGGCATCGAGTCGTACGCGACCACCATCCGCACGAACTCCGGGTGCAGCCTGATGTTCTCGAAGTCATCCAGTGTCGCCGGCGCCGAGCCCGCGGAGCGGTAGAACTGGACAGGGTGCAGGAGTTTCCGGCCGTAGATGACGGCTGTCTCGCCGAGCCGGGGATCGGGCGCGAGCTGACAGTCGGCGAGGATCTGCTGTACGATCGGCGCGAACGTCGGCGGTGACGTCCCCGGTACCATGAACAGCGTGCTGTTGGCCGTTGGAATTGTGCTGTCCGGCAGCGTGTTCAGCCGTGCGGCGTCGGCGCGGTTGGTCAGGCGTCCCGCGTGCGGATCGTCGCCGCCCGACATCAGCCGTCCACCCCGCTCATGTTTCCCTTCGTCGCGCTTGCGTTCCGTCCTGCTCGGATCGTGCCCGCCGACATCCTTCGTGCGCGGTAAGTACGAGGAGTCGCATTCTCCGTACAGGTCATCCTCGTAATACGTGCCGCACTGCTCGTTGCTGAACACGGCCTCACCCGTCACGACAAGCCGGTTCAGGTCGTCGTACTGGTTGAACGACATCCGCAACCCCACGGCCTGCTGTTCGTCCTGCACGAATCGAAGATTCCCCAACGCATCGTAGCCATACGACGTGGTTCCCATGTCCGGGTGCGCCGTGTAGCGCACTCGGCCAAAGGCATCATACGCATAGGCGGTGGTATCGCCCTTCGGGTTGATCGCCCGTGCGAGCCGTCCAGCGTCGTCGTACTCGTAGCGCGTCGTCAACTTCAGGCCCGCCGTATCGACCACATCCCGGCGGGCACGGCCGAACGCATCGGCAAACGATGCGGTGGTGGTTCCCGTCTCGTCGGTCGTGAACGTCGCGGTGCAAAATCCATGGTAATCCTCGGTGATGCCGAAGTCGGCGGGGGCACCGTTGCGGTAGGCCGTCGTAGAGAAGCTGCCGTCGGCGTTGATCGTCTTCACCGGACGTCCCAACGCATCGTATTCCACCTGCGTCGAATCGTTCTCCTCATCGACCGCAAGGATCCTGCTGCCGTTTCCGGTGTAGCCGCTCCACGAATGATCCACCCGCACGCCCGTTGGCGTGTGTGTCGGCGTCTCGGTGTGCAGCACGCGGCCGTCGGCACCGAAGTGGTTGGTTGCGCTCGCGCGGCGCTTCGTCGCGCCGGCCATCGCAACCAGGTCGTATTGGTTCGCAGTGTGCAGGCGGTCGTCGATCTTCGCCGTCTCGGTTGTCTTCAGCGCCGCGTCGTCGTGCTCGAAGGCCAACGTATAATCCGAGCGGCTCCAGACGCGCGCGAACTCGCCGTGCACCACGATGCGGGGGCGCAAGTCCTCGCTCGTCAACCCGCTCGCGAACCCCACGATGCCGTCGACCGTCTTCACGCGAAGCCGTACATCCATCGCGGCGCCCACCGGACGCGCCGCAAGCTGTGCCGCGGCGGAGGTGATGTTCACCCGCAGCCGGTAACCGCCCGCGACCGGCGTGATCGCGCTCATCAACCCGCGCCCTGTGTTCCCTTCCTTCGCCCGGCTACCGCCGTTCGGGTCTTCACCGGGGTCCTCCTCGCCCGCCGGGCAGTTGAGCACGAACGTCTTGGAGAAGACACTGTCGATCTTCACTTCCAGATGCACGCACTCGCCGTCCACCGACGTTATCACCGTCTCGACGAACATGCTGTCGATCCGGGCGGCATAGGAGAGCGGGCCAGCCGAATCCTTCAACGCCGGAAGCAGGCCGTAGAACCCGTTGTAGCCCGCATGTACCGGATAGGGGAGCATCTGGTCACAGGTGGCCAGGGTCCGGCGACCGGGCCCTTCCTTGGTCTCCAGCGGATCGCTGGTGCAGGGGCACGGTGGTGCTTCGGTGACGGGCAGGTGGGCGTACAGCGTATCGGATATCAGCGTCCCGAGCACCGGGCCGGATACCACTTGTGAGTGGGCGATGCCGTTCGCCTTCCAGCAGTGCAGCGAGTCGGCACGACGTTGGTACCACGTTTCACCGTACAACGGGATCTCCTGCGTCCCCTCGAAGAAAGCAGTATCCAGCGCGCCCGCGCGCGGGAAGTCACCGGGCTCCCAGAGCGTTTCGAGTCTTCCGTTGCGGTCGTACTCGGCGCGGTTCAGCCAGCCGTTCGGGTCGCGCGTGCCCGCGACGAGGCCGTAGTAGGTAAGCTCACGGTACTCCTCCAGCGTATCGGTCACGGGTACCAGCGTCACCGGTTCGTAGCGGCGTACGTAGCTCCGCGTCGCAACCGGCGTCTCGTACCACAACGCCGCCGCGCCGGGCTCCATCGCCACAGCCCTAACCGAGTCGTCGTTCGAAAGCACCAGGGCGTTCGGATACCCACCGCTCTCACACGAACTGATGCCGAACGAGTCGATGGCGCACCAGCCATGTGTGTAACTGTAGCGGGTGCGGGCACCGTGGGCGTTCTCCTTCTCCTGGAGCAGCTTCCGCCAGCCGTTCGCGTAGCGGTAGTGCCCGTTGAGCACCGACGCACCGTCGGCACCGAGCACGGAGTCGCGCAGCACCGCGCCGCGTTCGATGCGGTTGACCCCGGCGATGATATCCTCGTTCAAGACCGCTCGCGTTCCCGAGATCCTTCCATGGTCGTTGCTCCGCCACGATGCCCGCTCGACGGCAAAGAGCGGAGGCAGTGAAAGGCTGTCGGTCAACGTCACACGGTCGTACACGGCAAGGGGTTGTGTATACATCACGTCTTCCCACCGCCTGCCGCGCACGAGCGCGGAGTCGCCGGCACGATATGCACGGAAGTTGTCCTGGGAGGCGAACTTGTTCCAGTTCCATTCGTCCCAAGTGATCGTCGTATCGACCTGCGGGAAGTGCGCGTATTCTGTGGTATCACGGAACAGCACCGCGTTGTGATCGTCCGGACGGTGGGTGTTCGTCGCGGAGCGGGTGATCTCCATACCGTACCTGCCCGCGAGATCCTTCCGCCCGCCGTAGCTCCGCAGCGTGTCCGTCTCGTACGAGAACGTGGTGTAGCTTCGCTCGATGCCGTTCACGGACTCGCCGGCACTGGTCAGCAGGACGAGCCAACGGCTGTTGGTCGTCACGCCGGGAATGTTCGTGCCCTGCTCGTAGTTCGTCGTGTTCACCACCGTATCGCCGCCACCGATCCGGTCGGTGCGCCACACGAACGTGTGCCGCTCGGCGGGCATCAACGGGTCCATCCGGCCCAGGTCGAGCGTGTCGTAACTGTGCACCGTCGTCACTGTCTGCCCGGTCACCGCATCGGTCACGCACGTGATGGCGCTGTTCAGACTCGGCTCGTACGACGTCGCCGTCAGAAGCTGGCCGCCCGGCCCATACTTCTTCACCGAGTCGCACACGTCGTTGAGCTTCTCGCGTTCGTTTGCCGCGCCGGCGACGATGTTCCCGCCGGTCATCGGCTGCTTGTAGTGCAGCACATAGCGCGCGTCCGGTTCGTTCACCGCCTTCAGCCGGTAGTTCTTCAGCGCGATTGTCTGCGCACCCGCGCCCGGATTGGCGTGCGGGAAGTTGAAGTTCTGGTACGTGCGCGTGATCGGCTCATATTCGAACGTGGTGACGCGGTCCTCGGCATCCACGATCTTCGTGACATAGCCGACAAAACTCCGGTACGGCTCGGGGCTTCCCTCCGGCAGTCCCGCCAGCCAGAGCGACCGAGGGGTGAGGGTGCCCGCGTTGGCCCACGGCATGATTTCGGTCGCCCCGGCATTGCCCGAGCGTGCGATCGAGTCGAAGACGATCTTGGTGCTGCGGCCCATCGCCTCGACGATGAAGGAATGGTGCCCGAAACTGATACGGTGGTCCGCAAACTCGGTGATGAGCGCGCGGCCGCGCGTCTTGTCGTCGAGCGATTCAAAGAGCGGGTTGCCGTAGATCGGATAGTGCCGCGCGCGGCGGAACTCGACCAGCGTGCCGGTGGAGCCGCGTATCTCCTCCAGGTAGAATATCGACGGGTGAGCCCATGCACCGCCGCCCCGGTTCTCGTCGTCGATGTAGGCATTGAACCCGAACGGGGTCAGGTATTCTCGAAAGATCACCGAGGTTCCATCACCCGGATAATAGGTGAGCCGCCGCGGCCGGAGCGGGTACTGATGGCCCGCATCGGCGCGTGCATTCAGTTCCGCTCGCATGTGGTCCGGCAGATACACGTCGTCGTACTCGACCACACCGTAGCTTCTGTCGTTGGCAAGGTTGGTTGCGTATATCCCCGTATACAGGTAGGCTCTTTGATCGTTATCCGAATCATTGGGAGTGATCGTATGCGCGTTGTACAACTTCAACAGGCTGCCGTCGCCGCGAAGGATCTGAATAACGTCGGTCAATTTGTTGCTCTGAGCGGCGGCCACGGGGTTGAAATCCCGCATTCTATTGCAGAAATCGAACCCGTCGATTACCCACGGGAATGCACTGTCGTCGTAGGCATTGAAGGAGTTGTTGAACGCCGGCGACGCGGAGTCCGCATGGAAGTGGGTGGATGTCGCAATCGCGTTGATTGCCCAACCTCCGGCCGCCACGATCCACAATCCGCGATTCTGATGGAATTTTGCCCATCCGCTGTACAGACCACCCGTCTGTCGGTCCGCGAGGTTATAGTCCTTGAACGCTGAAAAGGAAACGCTCGAACAGAAGTTGAGTGCCACATCGAGCGGGTAGCCGTCGATGATCCTGTTGGAAATCGGATAGCTGTACGCCACGGCGCCCGAGGATGCCGTCACGACAAGATTCCCGTCGACGTTGATCGCGTTTCCGTTGGTAAAGCCGGCCTCGTCATACCCGTCCTGGGCGCACTTCAGAGAAAATGCTTCCTGGGAATACTGCGCAAGCACGGAGGAGTGAAGAAAGAAAAGCGATGCGATAACGAGCAGCAGCGTGCCGCCCATCTGTTTGGTGATGTTGAAGTCGTTCATGGTAAATAGTTCCCGGGTTCAAAGTGCACAGTTGAGAGCTTGGGGCTTGGATTTTCGGCCTTGGAAACACAAGGCTCATCGTCGTGATGTGGAGGGCTCTCCTCGACCCGTTTCTCTTCTTTCTTTCCCTTCTTCCTCTCTCATCTCATTCAGCAGCGGCGTTCCGTTCGACTCCGTTCCCTCTTCCTTGTTCGGCCTTCCTTTTTCGTTTTTCAGGGCGTCAAACGTCACCGGTTCCAGTTCCCAACTGATGCGCCCCGAGATGTCGCGTATACCGGGACGCAAAAGCCCCGCGTTCTTCCGCAAGCGCTTCACCGCGAACTTCTCCCGCCGCTCCTCACCCACGTCACCCAGGCCGATCACTGCGATAGTGTCGAGCGAATGTTGGGAGAACAGACAAAGCATATGCGTGGTGTCGCGCAGCACTCCGCGGCCGTCGGGGTAGCGGCCCCATATGGTTATCATCAGATCCGGCAGGCTGTCGTCCGTGTTGAAGTCGCCGACGGCGACGGTGCCGCCCAGGTCCTGCCATGTCGGGTAGCTAAAGGTGGTGGTCGTGCGCTTCTTCTTCGACCCGGCGAACGGCCCCATGCACTCCGTCAGCGAGTCACGCTTCCGTTTGTCGTCCTTCGGAAGCTCCGGCGGCTGTCCCCAGACGACGAGCCGCGGAAGGTAT
>CAZJYH010000141.1:0-9692 GCA_964549365.1 uncultured Alphaproteobacteria bacterium | reverse complement strand
TCGGTTAGACTGCTTCGCTCCGCTCGCAGAGACCCAGGATTGTTTGATGTTCATTCGTGCCGCGTGCTCGTGTTGTCATGCCCCGCGCAGCACCCGGGCCGCGCGCGCAGCGTAGAGCCCGAACGACACGCCGAGCAGCGCGAGCGAGGCCACGATCATCACGTTCACCATCGCGGCCGGACCGTTCAGGATGATCGTGAAGAGCGTGCCGGAGAGGATCAGGACGGCGATCTTCCCCGGATAATTGGAGGGGAGCACCGTGTGCGTGCGCCGCTCCACCCAGAGCCCACCGACGAGGATCAGCAGATCACGACCCAGCACAACCAGCACCAGCCAGAGCGGCAGGGAGCCCTTCGCGAGCAGCAGCACCACCAGCGCCCCCACGAAGACCTTGTCGGCGAGCGGATCGAGAATCTTGCCGAGATCGGAGATCTCGTTCCACTTGCGCGCGAGATATCCGTCGAGCACGTCGGTGAGCGCCGCCAGCAGGCAGATGCCGGCGGTGAGAAGGCGCATGTCGTTCGCCAGCGTCAGCGCGGCCGGGAGCACCAGCACGATACGCAACGCGCTGAGCGCGTTCGACAGCGTCCAGCGGAGGTTCAGCGGCGGCGCCGTATTGCCCGTCTCCTGCATGTAACCCTTGTGCGTTGTTGCCCGATGTGTCGATCCGGACGGATGAATCACCGGCGCCCTGCATGATGCGGGGCGCCGGTGGTTGTCTTGTACGATTCGGATGAAGCCTACCGAAGGAACAGGTATTTGTCCTTCGTCACCATCGATGCCTTGCCGACGATGCCCACCTGAAGGTTGCTCGCGAAGCGCTCGACCGCCGCGCGCACGCTCTCGGCGGTGACCGCGTTGATGGCATCGAAGGAGTACGCGCGGCGCCAGTCGCCGGTGTTGCGCTCGTTGGAGTAGATCGCCCCGGCGACGCCGTCGTTCGTCATCTGCCGCATGTAGTAGGAGGTGATGAACACCTGCTTCGAGTCGTTGAGCGCATCGGCGTCGATCTCGCCGCGCTTCATCTTCTCCAGCTCGGCGTACATGATCGCGATGGAGGAATCCGGCAGCGTGCTGCTGACGCTGAGCGCGGCGCGAGATTGTCCGATCGTGGCGCCGACGCTCGCTCCCGGCGCGTACGTGAGGTTGCGCTTGGTACGGAGCTCCTCGAAGAGCACGTTGCGGAGATGGCTGAAGCCGACCTGCAGCGGCCAGAAGTCCGGATGGTCCATGCGCGGGCCCGCGAACGAGGCCTGCACGTAGGTGGTGGGGGCGTCCGGACGGTCAATCACCTCGACGACCGGCGCGGGGCGCCCGACGAGCGGCTCCACCAGCTTGCGCTTGTATGCGCCGGGAGGGATCGAGGCGAAGGCCGAGAGCTTTTTGGTGATCTCCGCCGGCGTCACGTTGCCGACGATCACGATCAACATGCGCGAACGTTCGGTGAGGCGCGCGGCGAACGCTCGAACCGTGGCCATGTCGATTCTGTTCAGATCGGGTGCCTCGGTGACACGGCCGAGCACGGGATGCCCGAGCTTCACCAGGCTGTCGCTGATGAACGACGCGTAGCCCTCCGGGTTGGTCCAGCGCCGCTTGATCTCGGTGGTGCGCCGCTGCATCAGGTTCTTGAACTCCACGTCGTCGAAGGCCGGCGCGGTGATGAGCGATGCGAGCATGGCCCATGCCTTGTCGAAGTTCGGGCGCGTGGCGGTCATCGTGTAGGTGAGACCGCGCTGGTCGCCGTTGCCGCTCAGGTTGGTGGAGGTCTCGGAGACGAGGCGGCGCATCGCTTCCTTCGGATACGCGGTCGATCCGCTGGAGGCGATGAGCGTGCCGGTGAAATCGGCAAGCGCCGGGTTGTCCGTCTCGCCGGTGATGAGCCCCCCCTCCAGGCCGACGATCACCGTGACGAGCTGGTTGTAGGCCGGGGCGACGATCACGCGGATGCCGTTCACGTCGAACGCCTGCGCCTTGTTGGGCGCCGCCGGCTGCGCGTGCGCGACCACGGCGGGGGCGCAGAGCATCACCATCAGTGCGATGCGTTGTGTGATCACCATTTCAGTGCCTCCTCCGTGAAGTTCATCTGAGCGAGCGTTGTGCGTTCGGCGCCCACGCCGAGCACCATCGGGCGACCGAGCAGGTACTTCCGCACGAACGCGCTCAGTTGCTCCGCGGTCACCTTCCTGACGTTGGCGGTCGAGCCCAGGTAGTAGGGGAGCGACGTCGCGCTCCAGGCCCGGGCGGTGGTGCCGATCGCGAAGCTCTGCGGGTTGTCCTGCTCGTAGATCTGCTGATCCTCCACAATCCTCTTCCCCACCGCGATCTCGTCGGCCGTGAAATATCCGGGCTTGCTCATCGCGGCGATCTCGGCCTTCAGCAGGTCGAGCGCCGGGCGCGCCTTCTCACGCGTGGTGCGCACCCAGAAGCCGATCGTGCTCACGTTGTGGGCGTCGGCATATCGCAGCGACGCATTCGTTGCCAGGCCGCTGTCGATCAAAAGCCGATAGAACCGCGACGTGGCCTGGTTGACGATCACCGACAGAAGCGTTGCGGCGTAGGGGTCCGGCTCATCACGCATCTCGCTCGGCCCGCGAAACACCATGCGCATGTCCACGTCGGGAACCTTCGACTCACGCATCACCAGTTTCGACGTCAACGGGGGGAACGCGGGGGGGGAGTAATCGGGGAACGGATCGCGCCCGGCCTTCCAGTCGGCGAAGTACTTCTTCGCCAGCGCGAACACGTCGGCGGCCTTCACCGCCCCCGAGACGATCAACGCCGAGTTGTTTGGGAGGTAGAAGAGATCCTTGATCAACCGCATCTTCTCGACCGTGGCGGTCTTGATCACCATGCGTTGGCCGAGCGGCTGCTTGCGGCTGACGTACGGCATCCACAGCGCGGAGTCGATCGCGTAGTTCAAGGCGAACGTCGGCTGTGCCTCGTTGCGATCGAACTCGCCGAGCACCACCTCGCGCTCCTTCACCAGTTCGTCCTCGTTGAACGTCGGCGTCTTGATCGCATCGGCCATGAAGCGCATGCCCAGCTCCAGGTTGCGCGAAGGAAGCGTGAAGTAGTAGGTCACCACCTCCTGCGACGTATAGCCGTTGAAGACGATTCCCAGCTCACGGACCCGCTTCATGAACGCTTCCTGCGAAGGGAATGCCGCGTTCGCCTTGAAGAACATGTGCTCGTACAGATGCGAGAGGCCCGCGTAGTCGTCCGGTTCGGTGAACGCGCCGTTGCGCACGGCGATGTCGACCGTGACGAGCGGAACCGTCTGGTTCTCGATCACGACCACTTCCAGACCGTTCGGGAGCTTCATCGTCTTGTATGGCGATTTGCTCTGCGCATGGCACGCATGGCCGAGGGCGACAAGCGCGACGGCTGAGGCGAGCAGCATGGGCGGAACGCGCCTTCGGTACGGTGTTGTCATCGCCGGGTCCATCTCCTATGATATTGAGTTGAGATGCGGAACGGCCTGAACGGCCGGAAGCCTCGTCGCGTGCTGGGGGTGTTTCAGCGGCATGTTCAACCTCGAGTCATGCGCGACCGGCCGGGGTATCCCGGTGCGCGGCCGGTGGTCGACTCCCCGTGCCTTCATGCGCACGGAGGGAGGGCAGGAGTCAACTCCCGCGCACCACGTCGACTCGATGGCAGCCTTCGCGCCGCGAGTAGATCGGTGCCCTTCAGCGGCGGCTGCCGAACAACGCGGTGCCGATTCGTATGAGCGTGGCGCCCTCTTCGACGGCGGCCTCGAAATCGCCGGTCATCCCCATCGAAAGCTCGTCCATCGCGTGGCCCGTGGCGTCGGCCGCGCGGTCGCGCAGCGTTCGGAGCATGCGGAACATCGGGCGCACCTCCTCGGGGTCGTCGAGCGGCGCGGCGACGGTCATCATCCCCCTGACGTCGAGGTGCGGCATGCGCACCGCTTCGCGCGCGAGGGCCGTCGCTTCCTCGGGAGCGACGCCGCTCTTGGATGCTTCGCCGGAGGTGTTCACCTGCAACAGCACCGGGATGCGGCTTCCGAGCCGTTCGGCCGCGCGATCGATCTCCGCGGCAAGCCGGATCGAGTCGACGCTGTGGATCATCGCGGCGATCGGGACGATCTGTCGCACCTTGTTCCGCTGCAGATGTCCGATGAAGTGCCAGCGCCCGGCAACCGCCGCCTCGGCCTGTTTGGCCACCATCTCCTGCACATAGTTCTCGCCGAAGTCGGCGATCCCTGCCGCGGCGGCATTGCGCACCAGCGCCGCCGGCTTCAACTTCGTCACGCCGATCACCCTCACCGACGCGGCATCCCGCCCGGCACGCTCGCAGGCGGCAGCGACGCGCGCAAGGACCGCGCGGTAGTTCGCCGCGATCGTCTCCACATCCGCGATCGGGTCATCCTCCCCGTTCTGTGCCCGTTCGTTCTCCACGTGCTCGTGCTCCAGGCGTTCGGCGGCAGTTAGTACCCAACCTCGTTCAATCGTTCCTTCAGGTCGCCGAGAAAGACGTTCGTCGACTCGCCGTAGAACGACGAGTTCGGCAGCAGGACGATCGAGCCGAACGTCGCGGGCTTCAGCCGATCGAAGTTCTGGCTGGTGGTCATCGTGGTCACCTGTTCCGGGCGATATGGATTGTCCACATCGTGCACCACCACGTTCATCCCGAACTGCATCGGCTCGTTGTCCTCCAGCGGGGCGCCGTTGAAGCCGAAGAGCATGAACGGGATGCGAAGCTTGACGACGTACCCGCTGTCCAGCTTCGATGCCACCGCCTTGATGCTCTTCGCGGCGTTGCGCTGCATCTCGTCCATGTTGTTCGAGCTGGAGAGCCGCACGCGCGCCTGCTGGTCGCCGAAGTCGCCGAGGGCGATCGTCAGCGCATAGATGTTGGAATCGGTCTTCATGCGGAAGTCCCGCGCCCGACGCCCCACGCGGAAGCGGTCGCCGAGGGAGTACATGTCGAGCCACAACTCCAGACGGTCGGCGGTGGTGTCGTTGTCCTTCACGCCGACGGGGATCACCTCGTCGTCGCGCACGAAGATGCTGAAGTACAGAAAGTCCTTGTCGAAGGCGGAGCGGACGTTGAGCGCCAGATCCCCCTCGCCTCCCCAATAGTAGCTGCCGCGCAGGATGTAGCGCGTGAGGGCGGCCCTCGCGGTTGCCTGATACCCGCTCGTCACGTCGCGACCTCGATTGTAGCAGGGCGTCGTCAGGAAGTCGGATCGGAACACCAGGCTGGTGTCGGTCGAGTTGATGTAGCGCTCGTATCCCTCCAGCGTCTGGAAGTTGCGGTAGGTCTCGTAGGTCATGTTCCCCTGTGGCGCGGTGGTGAACTTGTCCACCATCATCACGACGCCGTCACGATACCGATAGCCGTTGATCTCCCAGTTGAACTCCTTCAGCTTGCGGGTCATGTAGGCCGTACCCTGGGATATCGCAACGCCCACCTCGATCGGCAGCTCCACGAAGTCCACCGTCGTCTGCTTGATCAGCCGCAGCGTTCCCTCGTCGTCGACGAAGAAATAGAGATTCATCCGCTTGCGCGAGTCGTTACGCTGGCGGATCACCAGGGCGAAGTCGTTGGCGCCGTCGCCCGTGTAATCTCCGACGTCGTAGCTCCAGACATCGAAGGCGTTCTGTGGGAGCGCATCGCGGATATCCTTCACCAGTTCCGGCGCGAAGAACGGATCGACCGCCCGCGCGAGCGAATCGAACGTGATGGCGGTCTGCGCCTGCGCGGTTGCACAGAGACAGAACAATGCGGCGGCCGGCGCGAAGAGCGCGGCAAGGGAGAATCGCAAAAACCTCATGACCCCAAAGTTATGTCGGGCGCCGATGCCCCACAACGCGAACGGGACGTGTCGCGGAGATTCGTGCGGCGGGGAAATTCAATCCCGCGCCGGGCGATGCGTGACCCGCCGCCCGGTCCGTGTGTCTTTCGGAAGCCGCATGTCGCGGCGGAGAGAATTTTCATCGAGGCCGTCGGCAATGTACCTTGCGTCCGTGAACACCGAACCTGCATCCCGTTTCCGGCTGGACTCCGTCCCGACATGGTTTCTTCTGTTGTTGAGCGGCGCCCTGCTCGGCCTTGCCTATCCGCCGAACGCGCTCGGCATCCTCGGCTCGATCGGCCTTGTGCCGTTGCTGGTCGCGATGGAGCGGGCGCGTACGTATCGGCAGGCCATCTGGTGGAGCTACTGGACCATGCTGATATTCTCGGAGCTGTCGAGCTGGTGGATCGGAAGCTGGCAGGCGCGCACCGATACGTTCCTGATGATCAGTTGCGTGCTGCTGATCCTGATCCATCCGCTGTTCTTCGTGGTGCCGATGGTGATCTACCGCGCCGTGCGCCGCTCCACGTCGCTGGCCTTCGCGCTGTTCTTCTTCCCGTTCCTCTGGTGCGGCGGGGAGTATCTGCACGCGCTCGGCGATGCCAGCTATCCGTGGCTCACGCTGGGGAATACGCTCACCTACAACCTGAACTACATCCAGTTCATCGAGTTCACCGGCGTGTGGGGGCTCAGCTTCCTGCTGCTCGTTCACAACGTCGTGATCGTGATGATGCTCTTCGCATGGAAGGAGCATCGACGGCGCGGGCTCGTCTGGGGCCTGGGGGCTGCGGTGATCGCCGTTTCGATCATCATCCCGACGCTGTACGGGTGGTCGGTGAGAGATCGCGAACTGATGCGATCGAGCGTGCGTACGCTCGCGGTGACGATCGTGCAGCCGAACGTGGACCCGTGGGACAAGTGGGACAAGCGCGACACCACCGATCAGATCGCGCTGAGCGCGGCCGAATCGTTCAAGGCGAGGAAGCCCACCGACATGTTCCTGTGGGTGGAGACGGCGGTCCCCACGCCGGTGACGGCGCCGGGGCAGGAGGGGGACGCCGCGAAGCTGCAGCGCGTGGTGGACTCGCTGGGCGTGCCGTTGCTCACCGGCTTCCCCGACTATCTCGAGTATGCCGACCGAACGAGCGCGCCGCCCAGCTCCAAGATGAAGTTCACGATGAACGACCGCGGCGGCACCGACACCGTGCGCTACGACTACTTCAACTCCGCCGGGCTGTTCGTGCCGCACAAGGGGCTGGTGGGCGCCTACCACAAGATGCAGCTGGTGCCGTTCGGCGAGCGCATCCCGTACGTCGACAACGTGCCGTGGCTGATCGACATGCTGAGCTGGGGGGTGGGAATCTCGGCGTGGGGGAAGGGGCAGTCCATCACGACGATGCATCTGCCGTATCGGGACACCATTGTGCATGTGGCCTCGGTGATCTGCTTCGAGAGCGTCTATCCGAACATGGTGCGCAAGTTCGTGGACTCCGGCGCGAACTTCATGACGATCATCACCAACGACGGCTGGTATCTCGGCACGCCGGGCCCGCTGCAGCACGAGCGGATCGCGATCATGCGCGCGGTTGAGACGCGTCGCGACATCGCGCGCGCCGCCAACACGGGGATCAGCTGCTTCATCTCCGCGATCGGCGACATCCACGACGAGGCGCCGGAGAACGTGCGCACCATCGTCACCGGTGGGGTCGAGCTGCGCGATGAGCGGACGCTGTACGTGGAGTGGGGCGACTGGTGGCCGCAGCTCTGCCTGGCCGTTGCCGGCGGCATGATCGTGATCGCCGTCGTGCTCCGACTTCGCCGACGCCCCGCGGCCGCATGATCGTGCGCTTCGTGTGATCGTGCGTGCCGTGTGATCGGCGGCGCAGCCGGGCGGCGTGATGATTCATGATGTTCGCCGGGGTGCACGACGCCCGGGCACGGATGACCGTGCGCGCGAGCGGTGAGCACGCCGGCTGCCCGCGAAGCCCGGCCGCAAGATCGTGTGCGCCGTGACGTTTCCCACCATACTCCGATCCTCTCATTCGGTCCCGCGTTCGTGACATTTGCACGGGGTAGCGCATCATATTGCTGAGAGCGCGTGAGCGAACGATGATTGATGATGACGTGAAGATCGATCGACGCCATGTGACGTTCCATCACGTTCTCTCGGAGGCAGTCGACAGGAAGGCGGGGCGGAACTTCGGATGTTGCATCACGTCCGAAGATGGCATGGATGTTGAAGGTGTGGCGGATGGGCGCGGTGTTGCGGGGTTGGTGATGGCGGCGCCGCATCGCTCGTGCGGACGGTGGATGAACCTGCAACTATCGACCCTCGATGCTACGACACACAGCGATCGGCCCTCACCCCGGAGAGCCGTTGAAGGCCGGAGTTCCGGCGACGACACATTCTAACTTCGACCGATGCGGCACCGTTGTAGCAGAGAAGCGGCAACGTTGCACGAAGCGAGGAATCGACATGATGCGTACGGTTGCGATCAGGATGATCATGGGAGTGGTGGTGTTGGCCTGCGCGGGATGTTCCGCCGAAACCCCGACCGATACGCCCGACATCAGCGACGACGGGATTGCGAAGCTGGTGGCCGGCGTGGTCGGTTATGAGAGCACGGGGTTGTCTGCCACGGTAACGGACCTCATTACCGCCGGCAGCGGCGGAACACTGCGCCAATCGATCGTCGCCGTTCCGTCCGCCACGACCGTCGTCACGCGAAGCGATTCCAGCTTCGATCCCGGTGCACGTGTGCAGTCGCTTGCGTTCGACTGTGAACGCAACGGCGTGGATGCATGGTCCGCTTGGAAGCTTCGGTATGCGATTCAGTTCCACATGCCCGTCGCGGGCGTCGCCGGGCCTGGGATCGTATCGCCGGCGACCGCGACCACCGACGTGGAGGGGACATATCGAAGCAGCGTGCTGACCACCCGGGGCTCGTCGCACGGCGAGTTCACCTTCGATCGGGCACCGCGAGCCGGAGGGGCCGATCTGACCGGATCGTACCGCTGGTCCGGGTCAATGATTCTGCGGGGCGGTCGCGAGGAGCGTTTCGACGACATCGTGGTGACGTGCACATGGAACGGCCTGCACGTTGCCGCAATCGGCGGCACGGAGCGATACAGCGGCCGGTGCGATGTCAACGTGCGCGCGAGCGGACCGTCGGGGGTGGTGTCGCGCAACGGCACGCTCGAGTTCAAGGGCGGGCAGCAGGCGACGCTCTCGATTGGTGGGCGGCAGTATCTGGTGGACGTCCGCAGGGGCGAGAGCCTGCGATCGCTGTGAACAGCCGGGACCACGGGGTCCCTTCATCATAGATCACGGACAGACGCAAGGGCGAGTCGGGCAACCGTCTCGCCTTTGCGCTTTCTGGAAAAAAGATTTAGTATGTGCGCTGCTCGTTTCAATGGATTATCTTTAATCCCCTATGAACGAACCCCTGTTGCACGCTTTCTCGACGCTGATCGGTGCGGTGCACGGCAGCGGGCTCTACATGGGCGTCGAACTCGTCCGGGATCGAGACACCCTCGAACCGGCCGACACCGAAACCATGGCGATCTGCGAGCGCATGCGCGAACTGGGTGTCATCGTGCAGCCCACCGGCGACCACAACTGTGTGCTGAAGATGAAGCCGCCCATGTGCATCTCGCTGGAGGCGGCCGATTTCTTCGTCGACGTCCTCGATCGGGTTCTGACGACGGGGTGGTGACGTCAGGGCCGCGGCTGGTTGCGTACCCAGTCACGCTGGCCCGCGACGAAGCGCGCGTCGACCACGGCGCCGTGCCCCGGAACGTACACCGCGTCGGGCCCGCCGATGGCGATTAACCGGTCCAGGGGGGCGGGCCACGCCGCCAGGTCCGAAAAGTG
>CAZJYH010000140.1:0-9699 GCA_964549365.1 uncultured Alphaproteobacteria bacterium | reverse complement strand
AGTTCGACCTCGCGACGTACGATGCGCCGATATGGTCAGCCAACAATCGACGAATAGCAAGCGTTCATTATCCTCCGAATATTGACAATGTTCAATACATTCGAATTGATGTTTGGGATGTACTCGGGGCGAAGCGGATTATGTCGGTGCTAGCTCCACGTCGGCGTGATCTGATTAACCGCGATCTGATTAAAGGTGTTTGTTTTAGTAGTGATGGTTCCAAAGTGCTGATCAATGCAACGTACTCGTCGACATTATGGGACGTTGCAACGTCTACGGTGCTCGACACGCTCAGCCCGAAGTCGGGCAAGCTCTGTGTCGGGCGGTTCGCGCCCGGTGACAGCCTGATTTATCTGACGAACGAGAACGGGAGCCTCATGGTCTGGAGCGTGCCGCAGCATGCGTTCGTGCAAACGATGAAAATGGACGCGATCGATGCGCCCCGCGGCTGGTTCTCGGCGGATTGCAGCAAGTTCGTGGCGACGAACTCGATCGGGGACAAGCAGCGCTTTACAGTGTACGACACTCGCGACAGTTCGCGAACGGTGTTGTTCCAGTATCCTACCATATTCTATGGCACTGCATGTAGCAACCTCCAATATCTCATTGGACGCGGCAACAAGGACACCGTGATTTCCGTGTATGATCTGATGCACCCCAGTAAAATTTATCCGATCCGGAACTTGCCCGGCCCGATTACTTCGTTCACCGTGCTTCCGGTTGGCGAACGTTTCGCTACGGTCATGAACTCGGATTACCGCATCATTGAATGGCGCTTTGACAACACCGACAGCTCCGATGCCGCGTTCACCATTTCGAGCAGCGGCACGCAGTTGCCGCGCCTGGTGATCGCCCCCACGCCGGTCGGGCGGCTCCGCGACACGACCATCACGGCCTACATCACCAACAGCGGGGGCACCGCGATGAACGTGGACTCCCTGCGCATCAGCGCCGGCGACACGGCGGACTTCGCGCTCACATCGGGGGGCGGCGCGTTCTCGCTGGCGCCCGGGGCGAGCCGCGCGCTCGGCATCCGGTTCACGCCGAGCAGGGCGGGGGAGCGGACGGCGTGGATCGAGCTGCGAGCCGGAGGCCAAACGTCCGTTGGAGAGCTTGCCGGGATCGGGACGCGCGGCCGGCTGGTGCCGCTGTTCGACACGATGTTGATCGGCACGACGAAGCCGGACGTCCCGTTGGAGCGCACCGTGAAGCTGCTATGGAACGGCGGGGATGGCCCGCTGCGACTGGACAGCGTGCAACTCTACGGTTCGAGCGCCTACCTGTTCAGCGTGCTGGACTCCGGTGGCGTCCCGAAGGATCTGCCCCCCGGCGACACGTTCAGCATCCGTGTCGGGTTCAAATGGCGCAACCCCAGCCTGCACTGGTGCTCGGTGATCACGTATGGCGATTCGGGGACAACCGGGTTCTCGCTCTCTCGCATCTTCGTTCGCGTCGAGGATGCGGCGGACGCACCGAATGTGGAGGCTGGTTCATCGGGTGCGATCGCGGGACTGTCGTGGCGCATCCGGGGCCTGTCGCCGGTCCCTGCCGATGAGCATCTGCGCGCCGAGCTGCGTGTGCTGCGTCCGTCGCGGATCGGTCTGCGGATCGTGGATGCTGCCGGGCATGTGGTGCTGGAGCGGGAGCCGGAGGAGCGAGCCGAGGGCCCGTGGGAGATTGACCTGCGGGTAGCCGCCCTGCCGCCGGGGGCATATCTGCTGCAGGCGGTCGGTGATGGTGGGTCCGAGACCGTGAGGTTCGTGGTGGTGAGGTAGAGGGCGAAAAGTCAGATGTCTGATTGCAGAAGTCGGAAGACAAATCTGAACGGAAGACTGAGATGAAGATGAACAACGAGGACATACGATCGCCGCGACTGCGCCCGGCACTGGTCGGTGCACTTCTCGCCCTCGCGATCGTGATACTCGGCGCGGTGGCCGCCACCGCGCAGCCCCGGCACATGCGCATCCTGGCGCCGAACGGCGGTGAGGACCTGGCCGGGAGTTCGCTGGTGACGGTGCGGTGGAGCGGCACGTTCGCGCCGACCGACACGGTGGCGGTGGAGTACTCGCTGGACGATGGGGCCTCATGGCGCCTGATCCGGAAGGTCCGGGGCGACACACAGGTGCCGTGGAACGTGCCGTTCGTCAACAGCACGCGCTGCCGTGTGCGCGCGACGCAGGTGAGCGGGACGTGGGAGACAGGGGATAGCGTTAGGACATATCGAATCACGGGCCAACAGGGTCCTGCGATGCTATATAGCGATGATGGTAGCGTCGTTGCTCAGTGTGATGATCTCCACTATTCGTTTTTTAACGCGCATTCCGGTGACTTAATTCGACGTTTTGAAATTGAACAAGGGCGCGAGCAGGGCGTAACAATCAGCCCCGACAATCGACTTATGGCGGTCCGAGTTCGAAATTGGTCGTCACCGAATCAAAATGAAAAACGTAAGGTCTATATCGAGGTTTGGAATATAGAGACGGGTACGAGGGTGTTCCGATCTGTAATGCCTCGACCTGCTGGGGCTGAATGGGAATCTTACCAGGATATTGTGTTTGGATTGGCATTCAATCATACTGGTACACAATTGATCGCTGTCGGCAAGTTTTCATCTCCAATCTGGGATTTGAATACAGGACAGCAGGTGGATTCGCTTTTTCCGATTGGCGGTGACAACTACCTGATTGGCTTTGTGCGATTTGCCCCCGGAGACACGCTGATTTACATGACGCATGCTGACGGTGGCGTTCGTGTTTGGAATGTAGAAAAAAAGCAGTTTACTCGAATGATGAAGTTTGATCAGTCAAGTGGCGATTTTTCTCCGAATTGCAAAGAGTTCCTCGCGAGCCGTCTCGTGAACAATCAACAGGTATTCACAGTCTACAATCTCGATAGTAACGGCAAATCCGTGTGGTCGTACACGGTGCCATATCCTTTCGTTGGGCAATTCGGCGAGGGGCGTAGGTTCCTCATAGGAACGCGACCCGGTGATAGCATCCATTACATATTCAATACCGTCGAACGACGTCTGGCGTCAACAATTCGCGTATACCCTGCGCGCAGGGATGGCTGGGCCGTTCCTCCCGCGGGGGAGCGTTTCGCAACCGTGATGTCCGACGACAAACGCATCATCCTCTGGCGCTTTGACAACACCGACAGCTCCGATGCCGCGTTCACCATTTCGAGCAGCGGCACGCAGTTGCCGCGCCTGGTGATCGCCCCCACGCCGGTCGGGCGGCTCCGCGACACGACCATCACGGCCTACATCACCAACAGCGGGGGCACCGCGATGAACGTGGACTCCCTGCGCATCAGCGCCGGCGACACGGCGGACTTCGCGCTCACATCGGGGGGCGGCGCGTTCTCGCTGGCGCCCGGGGCGAGCCGCGCGCTCGGCATCCGGTTCACGCCGAGCAGGGCGGGGGAGCGGACGGCGTGGATCGAGCTGCGAGCCGGAGGCCAAACGTCCGTTGGAGAGCTTGCCGGGATCGGGACGCGCGGCCGGCTGGTGCCGCTGTTCGACACGATGTTGATCGGCACGACGAAGCCGGACGTCCCGTTGGAGCGCACCGTGAAGCTGCTATGGAACGGCGGGGATGGCCCGCTGCGACTGGACAGCGTGCAACTCTACGGTTCGAGCGCCTACCTGTTCAGCGTGCTGGACTCCGGTGGCGTCCCGAAGGATCTGCCCCCCGGCGACACGTTCAGCATCCGTGTCGGGTTCAAATGGCGCAACCCCAGCCTGCACTGGTGCTCGGTGATCACGTATGGCGATTCGGGGACAACCGGGTTCTCGCTCTCTCGCATCTTCGTTCGCGTCGAGGATGCGGCGGACGCACCGAATGTGGAGGCTGGTTCATCGGGTGCGATCGCGGGACTGTCGTGGCGCATCCGGGGCCTGTCGCCGGTCCCTGCCGATGAGCATCTGCGCGCCGAGCTGCGTGTGCTGCGTCCGTCGCGGATCGGTCTGCGGATCGTGGATGCTGCCGGGCATGTGGTGCTGGAGCGGGAGCCGGAGGAGCGAGCCGAGGGCCCGTGGGAGATTGACCTGCGGGTAGCCGCCCTGCCGCCGGGGGCATATCTGCTGCAGGCGGTCGGTGATGGTGGGTCCGAGACGGTGAGGTTCGTGGTGGTGAGGTAGAGGGCGAAAAGTCAGAAGTCTGATTGCAAAAGTCGGAAGACATATCTGAACGGAAGACCGAGATGAAGATGAACAACGACACCGTGCAAACGCCGCGACTGCGCCCGGCCCTTGTCGGGGCGGCCTTCGCGCTGCTTGCCGCGCTCGCCGTGGTGGCCGCGATCGCCGTGCGCCCGGGGGACGCCGCGGCGCAACGTGATCCGAGCGCCCGTTCGGCCGACTCGAATGCGGTTGTGGCCGCGGCACGGCGCGATGCCGACTGCATGAGCCTTGTGCGCGACGCCTACGGCCATCTCACCGTTCCGTCCGGTCCGGACTCGGTCTGCTCCTTCATCTGTCACACCGTCTCGGAAGTCGCGACGGCGAAGGGGACGCGCACATCGGAAGCCGACCTCGAGTACCTGTCCGGCCCGAATCGGTTGCAGATCACGAGCACGTTGTTCAGCGTCTTCCGCGATTCGCAGGATGTCTTCACCGTGGTGCCGGCAACCGGCGCCGTCTACCGAACGGAGGCGCGCGCGGTCGATCGGATCGGCACATCGCAGGCGACGATCCTCGGGCTGCGCGACACATTGCTGCGCCGATGCTCCGTGATGGGGTGCCGCGACAGCGTCGACGCTCAGGGAGCCCGCTATCGCCTCGTCCATCTGCGTCCCGACGCGCTCGCGAGCCGTTCGTTCGAGATCGAGGATCTCCATCTCGTCGTCGACATATCGCGGCGCGAGCTTCGCCGCGTGGCGATGGTTCCGACCGTCGGGGCGGCGTACCGGAGGCTGGAGTGGACGCTCTCGCCGGTCCGTGTCGCGGCCGCGGCCGATTCGCTGCGGCGGGGCGTTGCGGCGCAGTTCGTCACGCCGGCCGGAAAGCTCGTTCCGGCCTGGAGCCGCTGTCGTCTCGTCGACATGCGCACGCTTGCCGCCGATCAACGGAGCGGCGCGCGATGAGAAGGGCGCCCTCCATATCGTCGCGGTTCCGTGAGCGCCGGCTCGTCGCCGTGCTGCTGCTGTTCCTCGCGCTCCCGGCCGTGCTGGCCGCGCAGCCGCGCACGCCCTGGCAGGGTCCGACCTCGATCGCCGCGCCTGCCGACGAGAAGCTGACGCCGCACCCGATGGTGCTCGATGCCAAAACGGCAAGCATCGAGTTCGACGACACGGAGATCGCCGCGCATTCCGACCAGAAGATCGCGCTCTACTCCACGGTGGCGCATCTCTCCTGCACCGAGACGCCCGTCATAAAAGGTGCGAAGCTCCGGCTGTCGCTCCAGGTGGGGGACGACTACAACTTTGGCCGGGTCGATTTCGACGCGAAGGTGAAGGTGACGATCACCGAGCGCGTGAAGTCCGGGTACTCCGCGAACCCGCCGCAGATCGTCTACCTCCGCGTGCGCGGCGTCACCGCGACGACGCTCTTCGAGCCGGAGGCCCACAGCCTGTACGACTACACGCTCCGCTACGGCGCGCTCGACAGCTTCAACATCGCGGTCGAATACGATGTCACGCCCGTCTGGCCGGCGATCTCGCCGACGCCGAAGGACCAGTTGCGCCTCATCGTCTCAACGCACGAGGAGTTCGCCTGGCCGATCACCCTGGCGCAGCAGATGATCGAGACCAACGCGCTCCCCGATCGCGTCACGTCGAACCCGGTCACCTTCTCGTGGAAGCGTGTGACCGGCTGCGGCGACAGCATCCCCGGCTATCAGTTTCAGTTGCTTCGGCTGTTCAACGTGGACCCCGATCCCGCCGACATCACCGACCCGGAGGTCATCCTCGCCGACCCTGATTGGGCGACCGCGCTGAACATCGAGACCGGTCCGGACACGAGCCTGACGCTGACGGTGATCGAGGGGACCGGATACTATGCGTGGCGCGTGCGCCCGATCGGATCTGCGTACGAGGGGGGGATCGCCGACGACCGTAACTGGGGGCTCTGGACCCCCGCGCCGACGACCGAGGGCTTCGCGATCGCCTCGATCGACAGGACAGCCATTTCGGATGCGGCCGTCAAGCGGAGCATCTTCTACTACGAGCAGTTCGACGACGGTCGCAACTGGATGCACACACGCACCTTCGCCGAGGCGCAGGAGCGGGGCACCGACATCGGCGAGCGGATCGAATACGCCGGCGGGCTGCTGCAGCCGCTGCAGACGCAGGCGAACCTGGTGGGGCTCAGCCGCCGCGACGGCATCATCGACGACACGTTGCTCGTTGGGCAGACCGTGCTCGACTACTCAGGGCGCCCCGCGTTGACCTCGCTGCCGGTCCCGGTGGCGCGGATGGGGCTCGGCTATGTCTCGCAATTCATGCGCAGCGACGCGCGATCGCCCGGACAGGATCTCTACCGTGCCGTCGACTTCGACGACGACGCCACCTTCTCGAACCCGAACCGCATCACCACGGACCGCACGGGGCCGATGGCGACGTATTACACGGACGACAACCCGGACATCCGCGTCCCGAACGCGGACGGCTATCCGTTCGTGCGCACGAAGTTCCATCTCGACGGCACCGAACGTCCGCACGAGGTCGGCGGCCCGAGCGACGCCTTGCGCATCAAGGAGCCGGCCTCATCGCCGCACACCGTCCGCACGCGGTATTCCACGGCGTCGGAGCGGGAGCTCATCTGGATGTTCGGCGACGAGGCGCCCGACGCGAGCACCGTGCGGAAGGTGACGACGATCGATCAGAACGGGATCGCGAGCCTGACGTATCTGAACAAGGACGGCCAGACGATCGCCACCGCGATGGCGCGCGCCGATCACGACCAGTTGACGCCGCTCGTGACCGAAGGGGGCGCGGCCGTGAAGGAGCACACGTTCCCCGGCGATCACACGATCGTGCAGGAGGTGACCGCGAGCAACCAGCCGGTCGAGCATGGCCTGTACGCCGGGCACACCATCGCGCTGGAGGCGGCGCAGGAAGTCCAGCTGGACTATCGGCTCGAGCCGCGCACCATCACCGCGGCGTGCGGCGGCTACTGCGCGAGCTGCGACTACGTTGTCCGCTTCAGCGTGTTCGACGCCGAGAACAACGAGTTGATGTTCGACTCCTCCATCGTCGTCCGCGGCGACGCCATCGACACCGCGCTCTGCGGCGAGGCTCTCTCGGCCGTCACATGGACCACGACCGTGCTGCTGCCGGCCGGAACCTACCGTGTGGAGCGCACGATCCGCACGAACAACGTGGACCCGCTCACCCGTGCGCCGAGCGTCGCCGAGGACCCGCTCGGCTCCACGTTCCTGAACGCGCATCTGGCGGCGCTGCGCGCGCAACTGGAATCCGCTCTCGGCCTGCCGGACGGTGACACCACGACGGCCGGGCCGCTGCGGGGCCTGTTGCCGCTGTTGAAGGGGAACGACCTCGACACGGTGAACGCGTACCTGCGGGCGCACTTCGATACCGTCGGTGGAGCGTACGTGATCGCGGTGCCGTGCTGCACGCTGCGCGTTCCGGTGGCCATCTGCCCGGAGAACGCATGCGCCGACGGCACCCCGGACTTCGAGGCGTATTTCATCAACACCTGGGGCGCGTCGCATTACGAGAAGGACGGGCGTCGGTTCGGCGGCGACTCGATCGGCTGGTTCTTCTATCACCGTGGATCGAAGATCTATCCCGAGGCCGGGGAGGATGTGGACGGCGACAGCACGGTGGACTACGTGCACGGTGCCGGCGCGTTCAACAAGCTGATCGCCAACATGATTGCGGCCGGCTACGACTGCGGGAAGCTGTGGGAATGCTGGCAGGGGCTCGTCCGCACCTGGGGCGCGATCGCGACGAAGGGAGGGAGCGGCGATCCCGATTCGCTCGACACCCACTTCGATCTCATGGAGGCGTTCCTCAATTGCGCCGGCACGCAGTACGCCGGCATCTCCTCCTGCCCGTACGGCGATTGCGACGCCGACGGGGCGGGCGACGCGGACAACGACTATAACGGCGACGGCTATCTGGACCATGCGTGGAAGTACTTCCATCACACCTACAACGCGGCGGGCGATTGCGAGACGCTGTTGAGCTTCCCCGCGCCTCCTCCCGGAGCGCCGCCGACCGCGGATGACTGGGCCGAGTTCGCGCGCTGCCTTGCCGGGCGCGAGGGGAACACCGGCCACGACGCCGAGGTCACGCCGCCGCCGTGCACGAGCGGCTCGGATGCCGACTGCGCGCGCGCCTACGCGGATTCCATCGTGAAGGGGTGCCGCTCGGCGTGTGAATCCCGCTTCGAGGGACTGGTCGACGAGATCATCCGCGTCTACCATGCCGACAGCCTTGTGGTGCAGGGCGACACCGTCGACGCCGCGGGCGCTCCCAACCCCGTCGATCGCTTCGACATATCGCGCCGCGAGATCTATTGCATGGCCCGCGCGCTGGTGGACGAGTGCTCCGCTTCATGCGCGCTCACGGTCTTCCCCAACGCCACGAATTCGGACAAGGTGGACAGCGTCGGCACCCCCGCGCAGCGGCTGGCGCTCGAGCGGGCGATCGGCCGGCATATGCGCGTGAGCCGCTGGACCGGCAGCGCCTGCACCGACTCTGCGGCCGTGCATGTGGTGAGCCTTGGC
This sequence comes from uncultured Alphaproteobacteria bacterium, assembly GCA_964549365.1. Lineage (GTDB taxonomy): Bacteria > Bacteroidota > Ignavibacteria > OLB7 > OLB7 > JAFDZV01. Next base: position 1,006 of record CAZJYH010000140.1, on the reverse strand, counting down.
GGTACCTCGCTCGCCGACGCGATCGTGAAGATGTTGAACGAGAAGCTCGCGGTGCTCGCCGAGGGGGCCGGGATCCTCGGGTACCCGGACGACGCGCACGTCTGCGAGGAGCTCTCGGACGCGTACGACGGCTTCGTGAACCCCGGCGACGGCATCCCCGACGCGCGGCCGGACCTGAAGGGGACCGTGCGCTCGCTCGCCTCCGCATCGGCATGCTGGCCCTGTTCCTGCGCCGGCACGGATACGGATGGTGACGGCATCCTGAGCTCGTGCGACAACTGTTCATCGATATCCAATCCGAGCCAGCACGACGCGGACTTCGACGGCCGTGGCGACACCTGCGACAACTGCCCGAAGGTCTTCAATCGATATCAGGAGGAGAGCGAGCCGAGCGGCCAGAAGGACGGGATCGGCGACGCGTGCGACAACTGCATGACGAAGTACAATCCGACGCAGGCGGACGCCGACAGCGACAAGGTGGGCGACACCTGCGACAACTGCAGGACGGTGGACAACCCGCTGCAGGAGGATACCGACCATGACGGCATCGGCGACTCGTGCGATACCTGTCCGGCGGACAGCATGCACTCGAGCACCGATCACGACGGCGACGGAATCCCCGATGCGAACGATTCGTGCAAGTGTGATGTGCCGGTGCAAACGGTACCATTCATCGATCACGACGGCGACGGCATCGCCGACGCGACCGATCCGTCGCCGTGCGGCTTCCCGGGATTTCTTCCGAAGCACCGCGACGACGACGGCGCGACCTCCACGATCGCCGCGGCGGGTGACGGGGCCGGCCGCGAACGCCCGGTGAGTCAGGATGTGGGAGCGACGGCCGCGGCCCGACGGGCAAGATCCTGAAGCGCCAGATCCGCGACGATTACAAGGATTACAAGCTGAAGTCGCTGGCGGAGGCGTAACTCCTTCCCCCTTGATGGGGGAAGGATACGCAGCCTTATCGCCGGAGGCGATTAGGCGAAGTTGGATAGGGGTGATGGTG
>CAZJYH010000139.1:0-9702 GCA_964549365.1 uncultured Alphaproteobacteria bacterium | reverse complement strand
CAAGGCCCATGCCCACCATCCCGACCACCGCGCCGCTGTGCGATTGCGCAAGCGCAGGAGTTGTGAGGAGTGCGAGACCGATCAGCAAACGAGGAAATATTCCGGTCATGGCCGTCGAGAAATGGGCGCCGAACGTCGGTGCCGACGCGATCGTGACGATCGAACGAAGTCGAAGATGGGGAACAGGAGCACGACAAACAAGGCGCGGCGGCTCTCCCTCGAACCGTGGGAGATCGGTCGCGCCGTCGACACGCTCCTTCTCAGCGAAGGACAACACCAGGTGTGAGGACGTGACCATCGGTGCAATTCGCCGAAACGGCCGCGGCATGCCCCCACCCCGTGTGCCGAAGGGAGGGCCGTTGTCCGGGAGCCGGCGCGGGCGCTATATTCACGCATCGGTTCCTCAGCCATCGCGATCGCGGTCGCCTCGATGCCTGCACCATCGAGTACGCCGACGGCCGGCCGGGGAAGCATCCCGTCCCTCAACGTATCCCGTCATGGCCGCGCGCGAGCACGCCTCCCGATGCGGCTCCGCGCATGGACCGCGGATCCCGCGCCCACGGAATCATTCAATATTCGGAGCACTACGTATGTGGAACGAGTTCAAGACGTTCATCTCCCGCGGTAACGTAATGGATCTCGCCGTCGGCGTGATCATCGGCGCGGCGTTCGGTAAGATCGTGTCGGCTCTGGTGGATCAGATCCTGATGCCGATCGTCAGCCTTGCCACCGCAGGCGTCGACCTGAAGGAGAAATTCTTCATCACGCTGAAAGGGGGCACCTACGCCACCGCGTCGGAGGCCACGAAGGCCGGAGCGGCAGTGATGAACTTCGGAGCGTTCTTTCAGGAGATCATCACCTTCCTCATCGTCGCGTTCGTGATCTTCATGATCGTGAAGGGCTACAACTCGATGAAGAAGGCCGAGGCGCCGGCCCCGGCGGCGCCCGTCACCGAAAAGCCGTGCCCGCATTGCATGATGCCCATCCCGATCGCGGCCACGCGCTGCGGCCATTGCACGTCGCAGCTCGCATAGCCCGCCGATCCACTCGAAAACGAACAGCGCCGTCGCGGTCCGGGAGTACTCCCATCGCGACGCCGTTGTTTGTTCGCGAGGTTCGGATCAAGCCGCCGAAGTCGCGTATTTCGTTCCTTCAACTACCGCACGATCGGGACGATCGTGGTATGCACATGACCTCCGCCCGCCACGCGCACGGCATAGAGCCCGGACGGCAGATCACCCACGTCAATGCGCACGTCGGCTGTCGAGGCTCCGCCGGACTCCCGCCGTTCCAACACACGACGTCCGCGCAGATCATCGATCGTGATAGCGAGCGGGTAAGGCTCGCCGTCGACGACGCGCACCCACAGCACGTCGGGTCGCGACCACGCAACCGACACCGATCGCTCATCGCGGTCATCACGCGAGGGAGCGGCCGCCGTCAGCGGCGTTCGCAGGTACACAAATCCGGCTCCGGCCGCGGCCAGGCCGGGATGCCCGCGGGTTGCGACCAACGTCGCAAAGCCGAGCGGAGCGCCCTCACAACTGTCGCGGTTCCACGTCGCGCCACCGTCGGTGGTGCTGTAGATATACGCGTTTGCCCCGGATACCCCAGTCGAGGGACTACTGAACGACATTTCCAGCGGCCATTCACCCGCGGCGACTTCTCCTGTGTCGATGACATGCCATGACGCTCCGGCGTCGTTTGTTCCGAACAGGAATCGCACAGACGACGGCGATCGACTGAAGCCCGCCGCGAAGCCGTGGAGCGAATCCACATACTTGAAACTCATTGCTCCAAACACGACCGTATCAAACCCCGGCGTCACCATCGGATAGGTCAGGCGCCAACTCGCACCGTTATCGGTCGAGCGAGCGAGTGCATGGGTCGCAGGCCCTTTGATGATCACATTGAAACATCCCGGCGCATTACACGCGATTCCCATCACCAACTTCGGCACCGAATCCCAGCCGTTACCGGATGGTACGGGGATCTCCGCTCTACGCCAGGTCGCACCTCCATCACTCGTGGTGAACACCGGTGTCCCGGGACCCCGAAACGACACAATGCCATAGCGGTCATCGACCATGCTCAGGTGATCGCCCTTGTTCAGCGCATCCGCGATAACATTTCTATGCCACGTCCGCCCCGCGTCGGTCGAGCGAAGAACCGTTCCACTGTCGGCTGAGACTGCAACAAGATCGCGTGTGGGATGCTGTATCGCATACAGGAATAACGCTCCTTGCAGATCTGGTGTATACACCGCCGTGTCCGTGAAGGCCTTCCCCCATGACCGACCACCATCTGTCGAGTGCAGTACATATGTGGCGAGGGTTCCGATTCCGAGCCACGCCGTCATCATGCAGTCGGTTGAATCCGAACAGTCAACGCTGATGAGATCGGTATTGGAAAATGAGGCGACACGCTTCCAATACGTACTCGGGCTCTGCGCGGGGAGCATTTTCACCGCGCAAACGAACAGAGCGCTCGCGAACAGCGCGAAAGCGGAAACAGAATGCGCTTTGGATCTCATAGAAATCACCACGATCTCATCAATTGATGCGGAATGGATTATGTAGTGTGCCGGCGCGAAATCTGCGCCGGCACATTGCACAAATGGTAATCTACGATCATGAGCAGCACGCCCACAACTCAGCACGCTAGCAGGCTGTTGAAAAACGTCTTTGCTGCGTTGGCCCGCACGTTCGCTCGCTGCGGCGTCCGTTTGGCCGCCTTGCAATCGTTCGTTTCTGAACAGCCTGACGATCCGAGGTATTTCAACAGGCTGCTAGCGCCGGCGCATCCAGACGGACGGCACAGTGGCACATATGTACGCGGAAGCGAGCGCTACACCTACCAGTAGAAGTACTCGCACATCGAACCGCACGTCGCACCGATTCGAGGATTAAACGAGACGCCAAGACACGGAGCGGATCCATTCGGGGTCGACCCCTTCGGGGTAACGGTAACATTTCCGGCGGCGTCCACGCATACCCTGAAAGTAGCGACACAGCATGCCGTCACGCCCTCGCACGGCCCCATGGCCGTCGGGTCCCCCTGCACATCGTAGATTGTCCGCCAACAGCCGACTGCGGAAACCCGTACGTTGTCGACACAGGATCCTTGTTCAATTACACATTGCGGATCTCCCGGCTGCGGGATCAACATTGCAATGATTGACCCCTTCATGATCTCCGAAAATGGGCAACCGGCAAGGCAGTCGGGCGAACTGAATGACAGCCCGTTGAGAGCATACTCACAGTACCCGCCGCATCCCCGCACCTGATAGCTGATCGTGATGCTGCAGTTAGGATCTGCCGGGCAGTTCGGGAAGAACGTGCTCAGGTTGATCGTCCGCGATCGGGATGTCCAGGAACCCGTGCACCCCGGATCTCCGCACGGCGGCGGATTCGAACCCTCGGACTGCGCGCTGACGTCAACGCACATTCCGATCTGTACGATAATGATGAGCATCAACTGGGCAACCAATGCCAACAATGTGCTGAGCACGGTGCACGGTCTCGATACTCCGGCGATAGTTGAACGATTCGATGGTGTGAACATAATGCAACTCCTAATGATTGGACTCGACGATATGCCGGAACTCCACGACACATATCCGTAGAACAGGAATCAGGACCGTGATGGTGCTGCACAAGCTCGCGACTCGAACATCGTCGAATACATGAAAATGGACCAACGGGGAAGTCGAACGAACAATGACGCAAAGATATATCATGCGCACCGTGGCCACAACCATCATTCGGCTCAGCTCCGCCCCACCAACTCCGCCGCCAGGTTCAGCGCGCCGAGCACCACACCGGGAGCCCCCTGCCCGGGATATACGGTGTCGCCCACCAGGTACAACCCCTTCAGCGGCGTGCGATGCTTCGGCATGAACAGCATGTTCCGCGAGATATTGTGCGGAATTCCCCCCACCGTTCCGTGACGTCGCCCGGTGTAGTGCGCGAACGTCCGCGGCGTGCCGGCCAGCAGGAATTTCCGTTCGGCGCGCCGGAAGCCCGGAAGCGCCCGTCCCACAAGCGCCAGCGTCGCTGCGGTCAACCGATCCTTCCACGCATGATACTCCGCGCGCGACATCGCTGCGAAGCGTTCGGGCGCGGCAACGTGCGTGCTGACGGTGATGGTGCGCCACCCCTCGGGTGCGCGGCCGCGATCCGCCGGATGGGAGATCGAGACGAACGCGGAGCCGGCCCCCTCCAGTTCATCGCCGTGCACGGCGATCTGATGATACAGCGCGCCGCGATCATCGAACTCGTCGCGTACGGCACAGTAGAGTGTGAACGCGCCCCACAACGGTCCTGCCGAGCGCGATATGCGCGAGAAGTAGCGCTCCCCCCGGCCGCCGAGCAACTCCGGCATATCGAAAATCGTGGCGTTGGCGACGACGCGCGGGGCGCGATGGCTCTCGCCGCGCGAGGTCCGCAGCAGCCACGCATCGCCGTCCCGGGCGAGCGCCGTTACCCTTCTCTTTGTCAGCACGCGGCCGCCACGCGCAACGATGCACCGCTCCAGATGTTCGGCCACCGCGTACATCCCTCCGAACGGATACCAGGTATCACCCGGGTACGCGAGCCCCATCGCCCCAACCGGAAACGGAACGTCGGCGGCACGTGCCTGCGCGGTGATCATCAGCGCCTCGTTGATGAACGCGGCAAACGCGGCGTTCCCCTCCAGGCCGTGGTGGTCCATGGCCTGCAGCACGCTTCGCCGTATCCGGCCGAGCAACGGCAGGTTGCGGAGATTCGCGAACGTGATCATGCGGAAGAGATCGCGCAGGGACTTGGGCGGGAATGCCGGATTCGCCGCCGTCAGCTCCCAACCGAGCGCGTTGACCAGGAAAACTTCCCGCCAGAACCCACGCTGCCCTCGTTCGCCGAACCGCGCGCAGCATTCGGCGATCCACTCCTCCTCGTCGACATGACGCCGCACAATGACGCCGCCCGACGCGTGATAGAGCATGCCGGGATTCAGGCGCACGGCATGGGGCGCCGAACCGAGCGCCGCGTAAAGCCGTCCGAGCGGCTCACGCGGTCCCATCGCCGAGAGCGTGGTGGCTCCAACATCGAAGCGAAACCGGCGCGGCGTCCCGTCGGCGGCACGGTCGTATCGATCGAAGCAGCCGGCGCAGCCGCCGGTTGTGCTGTGCGCCTCCAACACGACAACGTCGTCACCCGCGTCGGCAAGTAGCGCGGCGGCCGCGAGCCCACCGAGCCCCGCGCCGAGCACGACCGTACCGGCCGAGCCCGGCACCCCGGTGTTATCATTCGGAAGATCGTTGTCATTCATGGTCGGCAAGCGCTCGCATGAACATCCCCTGCGCACGCTCATCGTCGCGGAGCAGTGATCGCTCCGATGTTGTTGTGATCATGGCGTCGCCGTTGGGCCGGCGGTGCCGTTGTTCCGATTCAACCGCAGCAACAACCGCGGCGCGCCGGGGGTTCCACCCATCCTCCGCGCTCGTGGCCGGCGCGCTACGCCGAGCCGTGCTTTCTCGCGCGCGGCCTTGTTCAAGCTCCTTCCTTCGTACTTTTGTCGCATGAGTTCTTTCCTCCCGAACAGCCCACGCCTTGCCGCAGCGGTCGGATTGCTGACCGGAATCATCGTGGTGGGGACGGTCGCGCCGTCGCCGAGCCCCGATGCTCCCCCGCTCAACAAGTCGTACCGACCCAACATCTCGCTGCTGAAGCTCCCGGAGAAGCTCGACTTCTGCGGTGAACCGGTCCCGTTGGACCTTCCGGACGTACGCAAGCGCATGGAGCGCGAGTTCCTGCTGAACCTTCAGTGGGACGGGCAGGTGATGCTCTACCTGAAGCGCTCCGGTGAGTTCTTCCCGCTGTTCGATTCGATCCTCGCGCGGGAGAACGCGCCGCCGGACCTGAAGTATCTGGCCGTCGCCGAGAGCGCGCTCTACATGGCGCAGTCGGGGAAGGGAGCGGTGGGGTTGTGGCAGTTCATCCCGGAGACCGCACGCCGCTACGGCCTGCGTGTCGACGACTACATCGACGAGCGGCGCAACGCCGAGAAGTCCACGCGCGCCGCCATCCGGTATCTGAGTGAGAACCGAAAGCGCTTCGGCAGCTGGGGCTTCGCTGCCGCCGCCTACAATCAGGGGGAGGCGGCCACCGACGACGACATCGCATTCCAGGGAGGACGCAGCTACTTCGATCTCTACCTGAACGAGGAGACCTCACGCTATCTGTTTCGGATCGTGGCGTTGAAGGAGATCATGACGCATCCGGATCGTTACGGATTCAACGCCGCGAAGGACGACATCTACCGCCCGGCCTCGACGCGACGCGTCACGGTGGCGGTCGAGATACCGAACCTCGCGGTCTGGGCCGAGTCGCAGGGGACCACGTACAAGGGGATCAAGCTGTTGAACCCGTGGATCCTCAAGCGCTCGCTCCCGAAGCCTGCCGCCGATGCCCCGTATGTCATCGCGGTCCCTGCAGCGGAGGGGAAGTGACGGAACCACGGACGCAGCAGCAGGCCGAGGGCGCGCCGAATCGTTTGGCCGACCTGACGTTCGGCGCCGTGGGACGCGGGCTGATGGGGTTCTTCGCCGAACTGGGGGGCATCGTTCTGTTGATGAGAAGCGTGATCCGCTTCATCCCTTCGGCCGTGCGTTCACGAAAGCTGGTGCTGGAACAGATGTCGATGATCGGCGTAAGCTCGCTCCCGCTGGTGTTGCTGATCGGATCGTTCACGGGGGTGATCGCGGGCCTGCAGGCCACCAATCTCTTCGCGAAATTCAACCTGCTTGCGCTGGCCCGGCCGTTCGTCGGGGGGTCGATCGCCACCGTGGTGTTCACGGAGCTGTCGCCGGTGCTCACGGCGCTGGTGATCGCCGGGCGCGTCGGCGGTTCGATCGCCGCGCAGATCGGCACGATGAAGGTGTCGGAACAGATCGACGCGCTCGAGATGATGGCGATCCATCCCGATCGCTATCTGGCCATGCCGCGCGTCGTCGCCGCGATGACCATGATGCCGATGCTGATCATCTTCTCGAACGCGGTTGCCATCCTCGGCGCGTTCTTCCTGGTGATCATGAAATTCAACTTCGAACCGATGGACTACTTCGAGTCGATCCATCGATTTTTCTCCTCCTATGAAATCATCGTCGGCCTGGTAAAGTCGTTGACGTTCGGCGGCGTGACCGCGCTGATCGGCTGCTACGTCGGATTCCGCACCCAGGGAGGCGCCGAGGGGGTCGGCCGCTCCACCGTCCGTTCGTTTACACTCTCCTCCGCCGCGATCCTCGTCTTCGATGCGCTGTTCGGATATGTGCTTTGAAATTATGAATTATGAATTATGAATTATGAATTACGAATTATGAAACTCCCGATTGCGAACAACAAACGCAATGCTGAATTTCAAACCTGAAACTCTGAACTCTGAAACTCTGAAACTCTGAACTCTGAACTTTGAACTTTGAACTTTGAACTTTGAATTTTGAACTTGACACTTTGAACATTGAACTTCTCCCGGCATGATCGTCATCGACAATCTCCATAAGGCATTCGGATCGAAGCAGGTGCTGCGAGGGATCTCCATGGAGATTCCGGACGGCGAGACCACGGTGATCATCGGCCGATCCGGCACGGGGAAGAGCGTGCTGTTGAAGTTGATCGTCGGACTGCTCGAACCGGACGCCGGCACGATCACGATCGACGGTCGCCGCGTGGACAAGATGACCGAGCGCGAGCGCTACGAGTTGCGGCGCGAGATCGGCTATGTGTTTCAGGGAGCAGCGTTGTTCGACTCGATGGACGTGGCGGAGAATCTGGTGCTTGGTCTGTTCGAACACGGCGAGCGCGACGAAGCCCTGCTGCGCGGCGAGGTGGAACGCAATCTGGTGAACGTGGGCCTGCTTCCGGATCCGGGCGCGGTGAGCGCCGATCTCTTCAACAACGCCTACGACAACATCGCCCACAAGAAACCCGCCGAACTCTCCGGCGGCATGCGCAAGCGCGTCGGCGTGGCGCGCGCGCTGGTCGGGACGCCGAAGTACATCTTCTATGATGAGCCGACCACCGGGCTTGACCCGATCACTTCGGAACAAATCGACAACCTCGTCAGCGCCCTGACGCAGAAGCTGGACGCCACGTCGATCATGATCACGCACGACATCTTCAGCGTGTACAAGGTGGCGCACACGGTGGTCATGCTCGATGACGGGTTGATCAGATTCACCGGCACGCCGCATGAGCTGCAGGAGTCGCCCGATCCGGTGGTGCAGGAGTTCATCAAACGGTATGCCCTGACTCGCACCGCCTCGGACCTTCCGATCGGATAGCCCCGATCTCCCGACCTCGCTTCCGGGAGCCATCGAGAAGATGTTCGCGCGGATTGCCGCCACACTTCGTGCTTCGTTTCCATCGGCCCGGCCGTCTGATCCGCGGAGTGCGACGGCGCGTCCTCGCTGCGGCCGTCATCGCAACGCTCGTCTGCGGGATGATCGGCCGGTGGATCCGGACAACGACGACGCCACGCTCGGGGCACAACCCCGAACGCGACAGGGCTCGATATCCGCCGACACCGTGCCGCGTGTGACGCCACGCACAGCGGGCTTGTCATGACTGGTGTTGTGGTGGTTGCCGCCCCACGGCGGCGCGCTCCGTACGCCGTCGATCGTCACTCGATGAGACGCCCCACCTCCGGTATGATCCATCCGTAACGGACCGTGTTCCACCCCGCGCGGCGTGGTTCGATTCACTATGTTGTCGGGTCGTATGCGCCGGTACGCCCGCGGCACATCGTGTGCGGGCCTGTAACCATCGTGCCGGATGGCGTGTATCTCGGGGCGTGCCGTACTTCCCCCGTATCAGGCCCCGCTGTCGACACTCGCATCCCACATCCGGCCCGCATCCAGATTGCGCATCGAGCCGAAGCGGGCGATTGCCCGAAATCCAACGCTTGAAGAAGACGAATACATGATCACCCTGCGATCGGCATCATCGTTAACACTGGTGGCGCTTGCGTGCCTGCTGGCGGCTCCGTGTGCCTGGGCACAGGCAACCCGCCAAGGTGGTGCACGCCCCCCGGCCGCCGCGTCGCGTGCGCACGGGGGACCGGAATCGCGGCCGTCGCTCGCCGCCGCCACCGGCGCACGCGCCATGCTCTTCACGGAGAACATCGGGCAGTGGGAGCATGACGTGCGGTTCGAGGGAACCGCCGGGAGCACCCGGGTCAGGTTCGAGCGCGGCGCCGTCGGCTATCGATTCCTGGTGGACTCCGTCGGCTCCGACGGAAAGGCGGGCGGCTCGCGGTTTCATGCGCTGCGCACGGAGTTCGTGGGGGCACGGCCCGATGCGACGGTGACCGGCGAGGAGGCAGCCGGCACGTCCTTCAACTATTATCTGGGTCCGCGCGCCGAAAACCGGCACCTCGGCGCGCGCGGCTTCGCGGCGGTTCGCTACCACAATCTGTACGACGGTATCGACGCACGCTACTTCGAGACGAAGGGACGGTTGAAGTACGAATTCACGGTCGCCGCGGGAGCTGACCACTCGGCCATCGCGTTGCGCTACGCGGGCGCGCGCGGGCTGGCGATCACCTCGACAGGCGAACTCGAGGCCACCACGCAGTTCGGCACCGTGCGCGAGGCTCCTCCCTATTCGTATCAGGAGATCGGCGGCAGGCGCGTCACCGTGGCATCGCGCTACCGCCTGATCGGCG
>CAZJYH010000138.1:0-9709 GCA_964549365.1 uncultured Alphaproteobacteria bacterium | reverse complement strand
TCGGTGCGTTCGCTCGACGCGAGCACCGAAGGGACGAACGCCGGCGGCGACACGACGCTCCGCGTCACAACGCTTCGCTCCGATGGATATCGCCGCACGCACTCGGAGCTTCGGCGCGGCGGCAATCTCGAGGAACGCCTGCTGGGGCTGCACCTCCGGATGCGGAGCCGTGCCGGCAGCCTCGGGCTGACGCTCTACTCGTCGCGGTTCTCGCTCCCGCTTGCGTCGGCCGCATTCCCGGGGATCACGGGAAACGCCACGGGCGTTGGAGCGCTGGACGCAACATTCATGCTGGGCACGGCGCACGCCTTCGCCGAGATCGCGCTTGCTCCCGGCGGCGCTTCGGGCGTCGTTCCGGGCGCGGTCGCGGGCGTTTCCGGAAACGTTGCGGGTCTGAACGTCACGGCCGCTGGGCGATATCTCCCCGAACGTTTCTCCATGCTTCACGGGACCGGATTCGGGGAGTCCCCGATCGGGGAACGCAACGAGCAGGGGTTCTACATCGGCGTTGCGGGAAGACTCCTGCGGGGATTGCGCCTGGACGCCTACGGCGATCTGTTCACGACGGCCGCCCGAACCGCGACGGTGCCGTTCCCACGCGCCGGCGCCGACGGCATGCTGCGCCTCGCCTTCACGGCAACGAACGCCGTCGCGTTCGATCTGCGGGTTCAAGCGGAACGAAAGATCGACGCGCTGACCGTGCCGGACTCGCTCGAACGCGAACGCAGGCGCCTGTATCAGCGCACGAGGCACGGCGTTCGTTTCGGCGTATCGTATGGGGAGACGGACGATCGGATCCGACTTCGCGCGGGCGTTGAGCTGGTGCGCGCCGCCCATCAGGGGTTGGCGGCGGATCAGGCCGGACTGGCGTCGACGTTCGAGGCGCGATACCAGCCGCAACCGGACCTCACGCTCACCGGACGCGTGACGCTGTTCGAGACCGCGGGCACCGAAGCCACGATCTACCGCACCGAGGCGGACGTTGCCGGATCGGTCCGGACCATCGCGCTGGCAGGCCACGGACGGCGCGCGGTGCTGGCACTACGCTATCGGATGAGCGGGAGCCTCGTGCTCTCGGCCGCGTACGGCGAAACGGCGTACGTGGATCGATCGTCCATCCGCCCCGGCACTCCGGACGCCGTGGCCGGAAACGTGGAGAACGGGTTGACGCTGCAATTGAGCGTTCAACTCTGAGCACGCAGCCGGCTTAAACGCCCACCCGGCGACGGGGTCACACCCGGCGTCATCCTCGGCCGAGCGAAATGGACGATCAGATTGCGGCCGAATGCGTTAATTCGTGACATGAACACAACTGTCCGGAAGACTCCGATGAAGAAGAACCGCACCATTATCCTCGCCGCCGTGGTGGTGGCGCTGGCCGTTGTCGTCGGCCGGGCCGACGCCCGCCGAATCGGCGGCGACGTGCGTGATATCGTCAAGAAGGTGAAGAGCACGTACGCGGCGACGCGCTCGGCCGTGATCAAGTTCGAGCAGACGGGAGCGGGCGGCCGCGCCGCCGGTACGCTCACGTACGCCCCCGGCGACAAGTACCGTCTCGAGCTCCCCAGGCAGACGATGATCAGCGACGGCGCACGCGTCTGGACGTATACGCCCGAGAAGAAGCAGGTGGTGGTGTCGAAGGCTTCGAAGGCGAGCGGCCGTCTGACCCCCGAGGACATCCTCACGTCGTTCCCCGGCGACTACACGCCGGAGCTGACCGGCGAATCCACGGTGAACGGCCGGCCGGTGTGGGTGGTACGCTGCACCCCCGGCAGCGGCAGGAAGATCGGCGACGTGACCAAGGCCACGCTCTACGTGGACAAGGGGACCTACCGCTTTCAACAGATCGACATCGAGAGCCCGTCGATCGGCAGAATGTCCGTGCGCATCGTGAACGCCCAGTACGGCAAGACCGGGCCCGACTCGCAGTTCACGTTCGCGGCGCCGAAGGACGTGCGGGTGATCGACCTGTCGAAATAGCGGCCGGTCGGTTCAGAGCCCCGCAAGCCGCCGCGTGATGCGAACGACGACCACGTGTGTCACTCCCGCGTCGGCGTCCCGAACGCATGGTGATGCCGACACGGGAACCCAGGCTTCCTGCGGGTTTCGCCCCCGCACCCATGCCGATGCGCCCCATGGTTGCTCATCGCCCGCAGCCTCGAGCCCGTCACATTGCGTCACAACTGAACGCGGTTGGAACGCAGCACGCTCATAGCCCCTCCGTATCTTGTCGACCGGAACAACGGCGGCGACCATCGTTTCGACGACGCCCCCTTCTCTCATCCGGTATCAACCCCGCTGCTCGTGCAGGACGCCAAACAAAGACCATCGCCTGCGAACATCGACACGCGCCGACTGCGCGCCCTCGTCGTTGCGCGGCGCTTGCTCTCGTTTCTGCGACGCGCGTGGGGGCAGATCTGGACCGTGGCGCTCCGTGCGGACGAGGATCACATCTTCATGTACGCGGCCGGGATCGCGTTCAACATCCTGACGGCGCTGGTTCCCACCATCCTCCTCATCCTGTTCGTGCTGGGAAACGTGCTGGACACCGCGTCGGTGATGGACGGGCTGCAGAAGTACGCCACCACCTACCTGGTGGCGCAGGAGTATCGTCAGGACATACTCCCGAAGCTGCAGGCGCAGATCGAGATCGTGATACGCAACCGGGGCCTCGCCGGGTTGATCGGTCTGCTCGGCCTGCTCTGGAGCGCGTCGGCGCTCGCGTCGTCGATCCGCGTGACGTTGAACAAGGTGCTGCGGTGCCGTGAGGTCCGCAGCTACTTCGTCTACAAGCTGTACGATTTCCTCGCGATCATGCTGATCGGCGTGCTCGTGTTTCTGTCGATCACCACCGGCCCGCTGCTGCAACTGGTGATGTCGGCTAGCGACAGGATCGGCGAATCCCTGCACCTTCCGGAGTTGGATGCGTTCGTTGCGTATGGTGTGAACTGGGTGGTGACGCTCTGCCTGTTCCTCGTGCTCTTCCGCTACATGCCGTATCAACGGCAGGAACGGCACATCATCGTGATCGGGGCGCTCACCGGCACGGCATTGTGGGAGACCGCCCGCTACGTCTTCAGCATCTATGTCAGCGAGTTCGGCGGCCTGGGGCGCGTCTACGGCACCTACGCGTTCTTCGCCGCGGCCGCGCTCTGGATCTATGCCAGCGCGCTGATGCTGCTGATCGCCGCCGAAGTTGCCTACCACATCAAGCAGAGCCGCTGGAACGCCCGCCGACTGTTCAATCGGGCATCGGGGCAGGCAGGTTCGTCGTAATGTCGGACGGCGAGACCTGAAACGAACGGGGTCGAGCGCTCGGCCGTTCACCGTCACCCGACCCCCTATGGTATATGATCACTGATTCGACGAACGATAGCCGTTACCAACTCGTCGAAGATCCCGATTCATCGGGACGACCCGCTACTCCGTTCACGAGCATCGAGCGTCCGGCCACCAGCGTCCACATGATGTCTCACGCAAAGGCGCAAAGCCGCGAAGCACCCGGCGCTCATACCCCATACCCCATAACCTTAACCGTCCTCACTCCGCGTCAACCTTGATCACGGGCACCGCCTGCTGCTTGGCGCGAGCGGCGGCGGCCCTGGCCTTGGCGGCCTCCTTCGCCTTGCGAATCTTGTTGTAGTTGATCGAGGCCGAGAGGTGAACGCCCGGACGGATCACCCCGCGCGCGCGGAGCGTGTCCTCGGCAACCAGGTAACGCTGGCGATTGGCGATGCCGCCGCGCGCGTCACCGGGCACCTGCGACATCGGGATCCAGGCCTCCTCCACGCCCATCGGTGCCTTCGGCAGATCGAGCACGTTCTCGCGATTCGACGCAAGCTCGAGCCAGGGCCCGCCGCGCGGGCGGCTGAAGTCGAAGAAGTCGATGATGATCACCGGCGTGCCGGTCAGCGGCATCATGCGCCCGTCGGCATCCTTCTTTGCCCCCTCACCCCATCCGAACAACCACTCGGCATCGGGCATGAACTGGCGCACGCACGAGTGCGATACGGGTCGGCCGGGCATCATGAACTGATGGAACGCGTTCCCCGCGTGCAGATGGAAGTTGAAGGTGAACGGCAGCTTCCAGTTTTCATTGAGCGACGAGATGCGCAGCCGCTCCTTCCAATTCAGGGCATAGCGCCCCGGGAAGGTCGCCTTGCGCTCGGTCCCCGTGTTGCAGGCGGCAAAGCGGACGAGATGACCGTATTCGTAGCAGGCGTAGCACTGGTACTTGTTCGAGAGCAGGATCAGCTTCGGCAGGGTGTCGGCCGCGGGATACCGCGCCGGGAAGACGGAGTACGCGCGGAGGTCGCCGATGATCGTGTCCGGGACGACGACGGTGTCGCCGAGGCGGATGAAGCCGAACTCCTTGCGGTTCAACGTGGTGATCACGCGGAACGCGTCGTTGCTCCCCTTGGCACGGCCGAAACGGCTCCGCACGGAATCCAGCAGGCCGCGCGTGCTCAGCGGGAGCCGACGATACTTGATCTCCGGGAAGTTCCCCGGAGGCACCGAGACCTTGGCCTGTGCAACGCGCGCGGCCGAGTCGGCTCGATGGACGGAGTCCGCGCGGCGGGCCACGGAGTCGCCGGCGGGCGCCCCCCCCTCACCCGACGGACCGCCGGAGCCTGGGGGCTCCTTGCCGCACGATACGACGGCAGACGCCAGCACTGAGAGAATGAGGTACACGAGAAGCGATCGCCGCATGGTGATCGGGAAGACCGGAGAAGGGTACACCATCGATACGTACGTCTGGATAACGGTGAGGGGCCTCGACGGAAAAATTTCGTGTCGAATATAGTACTTCAAACGCTACGCGTGACGGCCGCCTCGGCCGGCGACTATACCGAGGCGCCGGAACGGAGCTTCTCGGTGCGATCGGCCACCTTCAGCGCGGTGATCACCGGATCGAGATCCCCCTCCACCACCTCGCGCAGCGAGTAGTTCTTGGAGTCCCCCTCCAATCGATGATCGGTCAGGCGGTTCTGCGGATAGTTGTAGGTGCGGATCTTCTCGGATCGATCGCCGCTCCCGACCATTCCCTTGCGCTGCGCGGCGTAGGCGGCATCGCGG
The DNA here is from genome assembly GCA_964549365.1 of uncultured Alphaproteobacteria bacterium. Taxonomy (GTDB): domain Bacteria; phylum Bacteroidota; class Ignavibacteria; order OLB7; family OLB7; genus JAFDZV01. The sequence continues at coordinate 4,633 of CAZJYH010000138.1, read as the reverse complement.
CGCTCGCGCTCCAGCTCGTACAGCTTCGCGCGCAGCATCTTCATGGCGCGCTCGCGGTTCTGCAGCTGCGAACGTTCCTGCTGGCAGGCGACCACCACACCGGAAGGGACGTGCGTCAGGCGCACGGCCGTCTCCACCTTGTTCACGTTCTGCCCCCCCTTGCCGCCGGAGCGGAAGGTGTCCAACTGGATGTCCGCCGGGTTGATGTCGATCTCCACATCCTCCACCTCGGGGAGCACCGCAACCGACGCGGCGGAAGTGTGCACGCGCCCCTGCTGCTCGGTCTCGGGCACCCGCTGCACGCGGTGCACACCGTACTCCCACTTCATCGAGCCGAACACGTCCTCGCCGGAGAGCATGAACGACACCTCCTTGAACCCTCCCATCTCGGACTCTGAGTAGTCCAGCAACTCCAGGCGCCACCCCTTCATCTCGGCGTATCGCGAATACATGCGATACAGATCGCCGGCGAACAACGCCGCCTCCTCGCCGCCGGTTCCGGCGCGCACCTCGATGATGCAATTCTTCGAGTCGTCGGGATCCTGCGGGATCAGCAGCACGCGGATCTCCTCCTCCATCGCCTCACGGTGCTCGCGCAGCTCGGTGTATTCGGCGGCGGCAAGTTCGCGCAGGGCCGGATCGTCGGCGCTCTCCATCAACTCACGAGCGCCTTCGATGTCCGAGAGGAGCTTCGCGTAAAGATGGTAGGCTTCGTCGATCGGCTTCAACTGCCGCTGCTCCCGCATCGCATCACGGTATGCCTTCATGTCCCCGGCGAGCGCCGGATCGCCGAGCCGCATCTCGATCTCCTCGTAGCGGTGATGGATCTGGCTAAGTTTGTCGAGCATGTCCGTTGTATGCTGGAGAGAATTCGAGTACGTTTTCCGGAGTCGGATGCGGCCCGGGCTCGGGCCTCTGCTCCGTTTGCTCCGGAAGGACCCTCAATCTAGCAATCTCCCGTGAATCGATCCGGCACATCACCCCTTCCCCGCGCGGCGCGCGGTACGCCGATCGCCCGTCGGTCATCCGGCCGCATGCCGGCCCGGCCGGCGGAGCGCGCGGTGCTCCTCGCGGTTGCCGCGACGCTGGCCGCAGCGCTCGGCGCGGCGTTCAGCGCCTGTTCCGGACCGCGATCGGCCACGAGCACGGGGGCCGCGGAGCCGACCGAGGCGACGGCCGAGAACACCCCTTTTCTGCGCGCGATGGCCGAACGCAGCTTCATCGACGGCTCGGTGATGCAGATGCAGGGACGATTCGGCGAGGCGCTTCAGCGCTACGATCGCGCCGCGAGGATGGCCCCGCGACTTGCCGCCGTCCGCTATGCGATGGCGCGATGTTATCGCGGGATGGGGCTCCGCGACAGCGCCCTCCTCCGCGTGAACGAAGCCCTCGCGCTCGACTCGAACGACGTGGACGCCCGGCTGTTGGCCGGCGAGCTGCTCTCGATGTCCGGCCGCGCCGGCGAGGCGGCAGCGCAGTACGAGGCGGTGATAGCACGTCTCCCCGATCACCTGGACGCGCGATACGGCGCGGCGCGGATGTTGGAGCGAACCGATCCGGCGCGCGCAATCGAGCACTACGAGTACATCCGCCGCAACATCACGAGCGACTACAACACACTGCTCGGGTTGTCGGATCTGTACATGCGGTCGCAACGGTACGATTCCGGCATCCAGGCGCTTCGCGAGCTGCTGAGCGTGGCGCCGGGCGATCGCGATATCTACGGGCTGCTCACCAATGCCTGCCTGCTCGCCGGTCGCTATGCCGAGGCCACCGCGCTGATCGACGAAGTGGCGGCGCATTCGGACTCCGACTCGTCGATGCTGGAGTACCTGAACGCGCGCGGCCGAACGGTGCTGCGCGATCCGGAGCTGGAGACCGACGATGCGCTGCAGACGTACGCGCGGGCCGTTGCCCGGCGCATCGCCGCGCTCTCGCCCCGAGCGATGCAGCCGCGGCTGCTGGCCGGCATGCTCCACTTCCGCCTCGGCGACGCGGATGTTGCCGACTCGCTGCTTGCGCAGGCGCTCGGCCATCGCGACGCCGACGCCGAAACCTGGGCCGAGGTCGGCGCCATGTACGCCGACGCCGCGGCCGGCGTGCGCGGTGTGCGCGTCCTCTCCCCCGGAGCGTATCGATTCCGCGGCAACGCACGCGTTCAGTATCTGATGGGGCGCCTCTGGATGGCGGCCGAGCGGTTCGACAGCGCCGAGAAGAGCCTTCGACGCTCGGTGGCGCTCGACGACAACAACGCCGATGCATGGTCGCGACTCGGCTCGGTGCTGCGCCGCATGAACCAGCCGGCGGCGTCGGAGAGTGCGTACGAACGGGCGGTGGAGCTTGATACGGAGAACCCGACGATTCTGAACAACTTCGCGTACTCGCTCGCCGAGTTCGATCGCACGACCGACAATGCGCTCGCGCTTGTCCTCCACGAGCTCGAACTCGATCCGGACAACGGCGCAGACATGGACACGAAGGGATGGGTTCTCTTCCGGATGAAGGACTACAACGGCGCGCTTGAGTATATTCAACGCTCCGTCGACGCGGGGGGCGCGGGCGCCGAGGTGTACGAACACCTCGGCGATGTGCACAGCGCGCGCGGCGAGGCTGCCGCCGCGCGCTCGGCATACGAACGGGCCGTGGAGTTGTCCCCGAACGAGGAGCGGCTTCGATCCAAGCTGCGCGCCGTTCAATAGGCGCTCAGACTAAACCATCGGGCGGCATACCGGGTCATCAGGGCGCCCGGGCACGATGGTGCGCCCCGGCATCCGGACTATCTCTCCCTTATGAACATGGCAATGACATCTCCACGCAGGCGCGGCGCGCTGGTGGCCGCGGCACTCGGCATCGGGGCGATTCTCGCCGGCTGTGCGGGCTCGAAGACGGCCGTCACCGGCGAGGCCGCCGCCACACTTGCCGACTCCCTGCTGACACGCCTGCGGGCGAGCTACGCAAGCACGCCGCTCCTGTCGCTGAACGGCGACATGAAGATCAGCGGTCTCGGCATCACGATCTGGTTCGACGCGGTGGTGCGCGCCCACGATTCCCTCCGGGTGAATCTTGTGGGCCCATTCGGCGTACCGGTCGGCGGCCTTGCCGCCACCGAGGGGGCATTCCTCTTTTTCAATGTGCAGGAGGGGGAAGCGGTCGAGGGTGTGCCGAACCGCGAGACGCTCGGCAAGCTGGTGCAGCTTGGCCTGAGCTACGATGAGATGATCGCGATGCTGCGCGGCGAAATTCCCAGCATCCCGGAGAAAGGAACCTACGGGGCGTCGGAGCACGACGGCGTGATGTCGTATCGTGTGAACGGCCCGGGAACCGTCGAGACGTTCAGCATCGACATCGAGAAGCTTGCGGTGCTCGACTATACCCGCACGCGGATCGAAGGGGAGACCCAGACCGAGGAGCTCGCGCTGACGTACAAGGATTTTCTGTCGTTGGGCTCGCGCCGATTTCCGCAGCGGGCGTCCGTTGTGGTGGCGGGGGGCGAGCGACGTATCATGGTACACATCGAACGCGTGCGCGACGACATCCCCGACGGAAAGAGCTGTCGGCTCGAGATCCCGGAGGGCATCCCGCATCGCCGCATGTAGTCGGCCGCGCGGCGCAACGGAACCGGCGGTGTTACCCGGCGCGACGCCCGTGTCATGACGATGTGGACGCACCGGACACCAGACCGGATTGCGCCGACCGCCGGGCCCGACGCATTGCCGCCGTGCGGCACTCATCAGATGATGAATCGATCCTCCATCATTGCAGGCATCGTGCTCATGCTCGCAGCCATGTTCGCTGCGAGCATTCCCGTACATGCCCAGCAGGGTGGAAAGGGAACGCGAAAGACCGACACCACGCACCGCACGACGCGCACGACCACGAAGAAGCCGAAGCCCCCCGTCCGACGCGACTCGCTCGCGGTGGACACGAACCGCGTCCGCAACGCCGCTCCCGATTCGTCGACCGCCGCCGTCGGTCCTCTCGATTCGATGCGTGTGGATTCGCTCGCGAACGATTCGCTTGCCGTGGGCGTCGATCAATCCGGTGTGGACACGGTGATCCCCTACAGCGCCCGCGACATCGTCTTCGACGCCGACGGCATGCAGCTCGAACTGCTGCGCAACGCGGAGCTGCGCAACGGCGCGATGGACCTGAAGGCCGACTACATCCGTGTGGACTTCAAACGCTCCGAGCTGCATGCGACCGCCGCCTACGATTCGGCCACCAAACGCTACACGGATGTGCCGATCCTTCACGACGGAACGCAGGAGCTGACGGCGAACTCGCTGACGTACAACTTCAAGACGCGGCGCGGCACGCTTGCCGCGGCCGAAACGAAACTCGGCGACGGCTTCTACTACGGCGCGCATATCAAGCAGGTGGCGCCGAACACGTACTTCGTGGAGGACGGAACCTATACCACGTGCACGGCGCCGCATCCACATTACTACTTCTCCTCACCGAGGATGAAGGTGATCGCCGGCGACCGCGTCTTCGCCGATCAAGTGGCGCTCTACGTGTCCGACGTCCCGATTCTGTACATCCCGTTCGGCGTGTACTTCCCCGGCAAGACGGGGCGGCAGTCCGGGTTGATCATCCCGCAGTTCAGCCAGACATCGCAGCGCGGATTCACGCT
>CAZJYH010000137.1:0-9740 GCA_964549365.1 uncultured Alphaproteobacteria bacterium | reverse complement strand
ATCCCCGCCTCCTTCGCCGCATCCATGAACGTCTTGAACGTGCGCGTCGGCAGGCCGAGCGGCGTGCTGGTGTTGTCGGTGAACTCGAACTCGCCGAGCAGCTTCGTGAGCACCGTGGCCGCGGCGGCCGATATGGTGCTGTGGCCGCTGGTGTGCTCCGGGAACGGCGGCGTCTGAATGAACGGCCGCCACGTCGAATCGATGTACCGATGGATGTACGTCACCGGCCGTATCACGTTGGCGCGGTACTTCTCATGCCAGCAGGAGATGAAGCCGTCGTACATCGCGATCGAGACCAGCGTGTAGGTCTCCAGCGCCTGCATCATCCCGAGATCCTTCTGGCGCGTCGTGACGCCGGTGATGTTGATCCAATGTCCCGGAGGCGTCATCCAGCGCTCGGTGTAGACGATGTGCCCGCGATGCCGCGTCACCACCGGGTTGTCGTTCCAGTAGTTGGCGATCAACTGCTGTTCCTCGGTCAGGTTGCGCCCGGTTTCATAGATGTCGTGCGCCTCCTTGTAGAAGGCGGACTTGCGCACCGTGTCGAAGCGGTTGGGGCCGTCGCACGGGATGAAGTCGCTCTTCGGCAATGCCATCGTGCGCATCATCGTGCCCCAGAACGGATCGGCGGGATCCTTGAAGTCCGGCTCGGTCGGCTCCCACAGGCCGCGCCCCTTCGGGATCACGTAGCGGCTGATCGCGGTGATCTTGATGTAGCCGTCGCCGCGCATCCAGTCGCGCACGGCCATCCCGACGGACTCACCATACTTCGCCGAGCGCTCGACCACGTCGGCGGCGGCCCCCGCGGCGGTGATCTCGGCGATCTGCGCGCGATAGACGCTGTCGGCGCGCTGGCTGCGGAACAGGCGGTCGGTGGCGATCACACGATAGGCGGCGATCGCGGCCACGCGCCAGTCGTACGGCTTGCTCAGATCCGGTTTCGGCAGATCCTTCAGGCCGTTCAACTGTCCTTCGAGCGATCGGCACTCCGGGAATCCCGGCAGCGCCGCCTGGTAGGCCGCAACGTTGGCGTTGGCGTAGTGCCGGGTGGCGATCGGCGGCGTCCAGCCGTCGTCGATCATGATGTCGGTGAGCGCGCGGTTCCATTCGTGGATGTACCGTGCCCCCTCCTTGTAGATGTCCGTCGGTTGAGCGGGCGCTTCAACGGCGAACGCGAACGCGAACACGCCGCAGAGCAACGTGGCCGCCATGAACTTGGCTGAACGCATGAATTCAACTCTCAGGTGAACGAAGATGGGCCGTCCGGTTCGTCGAGTTCCGACGAATGGACGCACCGCAGAAATTGTGCACGGGCCGGCGTGCCGCCGACGTCAGAACGAGACGTCGCGCACGGCCTTCGCCCCGTTGTAGAGCGTCATCGAAGCCATCGCCGGCGTCACGATGATCGTCGGCGTCGACTGCGTGAGATAGCCGGAGCCGATCGCGAACTCGCATCGGCGCCGGCCTCCGTTCTTCATCTTGATGATCGCGTGCGTGGCGCGGGTCTTGCCGTCCAGCGTCCAGAGCTTCGCTCCGCCGCGGGCCACGTCGCGTACGAACGCGTCCACCGGGCCGCCGTTGTTGATCACCAGCGCGCAGAGGCCCGTCCCCGCCCTGGGTCCGGTTGCATTGGCCTTGCCGAGGCGCACCAGCCCGACGCCGCGCGTGTCGGCGCGTACGATCACGCCGCCGGAGTCGAGCGAGAGCGCGGAGAAGGCGCCCTTGCCGTCCCCCTTCAGCACCAATCCCCAGCTTGCGTCGTAGCGGACCACCATCGGCTCCGGGCCGTCGTAGAAATTGCCGGTCAGCAGCGCGTCGAGATTCCCGTCGCCGTCGAAGTCCTCCACCGCCACGCCGAACACCGGCGAGATCTGCGCCATCGTGGGCAACGGGCGGATGGCGAACTTTCCATTTCCCCGGTTCTCGATGTAGGCGGTCGAGAAGTCCGTGGCGGCGGCCTGGTACGCGGTGTCCAGCTTCGCCTTCGGGAAGATCTCCGTCATCGATGCCGTCGAGTACGCGGCGTAGGTGTTGAACTTCGCGTGGATCGACGGCATGTGCGTGATCATGCGGCCGCGGGTGTAGAGCGGGAACTCCTTCTTGTACGCCCGGTCGTAGTAGCTGAGCACCGGATCGAGGCTGCCGTTGCCGTCGAAGTCCGTCGCGTAGATCTTCAGCGGGGAATCGGGGCTCGCCTTGTAGCGCCAGTTGAGGCCGAGGTTGCCGACGATGTAGTCCATGTCGCCGTCGTTGTCGAAATCACCGGCGGCGATGCTGTTCCACCAGCCGACATGCCCCTCGATCCCCGTGTTGCTGAGCTGCTCGAACGTCGTGCCGGTGTTGTGGAACATGCGGATATCCATCCACTCACCGGCGGTCACCAGGTCGGTCCGGCCGTCGTTGTCGAAATCGGTCCAGAGCGCCGCGCAGATCATGCCGGGGTGTTGCAACGCGGGGCAGACCTGGGCCGTGGCGTCCACGAATCGCCCGCCGTCGTTTCGCAGGATCATGCTCTGGGCGGGGAGCGGATACCGGCCGGGAACCAGGCGCCAGCCGATGAACAGATCGAGATCGCCGTCGCCGTCGTAGTCCGCGGCCACCACGCACGAGCCGCTCGATGTCTCTTCCGGCAGGCGATCGGCGCCCCTGACGAAGTGGCCCTTGCCGTTGTTGAGATAGAGGCGATCGCGCAGATCCGGTGAGCCGGCGTCGAACTCGCTTCCACCGCTTACCACGTACAGATCCAGATCGCCGTCGCCGTCGGCGTCGAAGAAGATCGCGCCCATGTCCTCGGCGGCGGAATCCGCCTGGAACGAGGAGGTGTCGTTGGAGCGAACGAACGTGCCGTTCGCGGTCTGCAGCAGAACGTGGCCGCAATGCGAGGCGGCCCCCCCCACGTACATGTCTTCGAGCCCGTCGCCGTTGATATCGCCGACGGCAAGCCCCGGCCCGTTCTCCGACAACCGATGCGGCAGCAGACGCTCGCGCTTCAGATCGTCGTAGGTCTCCTCGACGTGCGCGTACTTGATGCGCTTGCTCGAATCGATCGGCACGAAGACCGGATTGGCGGCGGCCACCGGCGGCAGCAGCGCGGTGGTGGCCGCCGCGTCGCGCTGATGAAGCGTGAGCAGCTGATTGGCCGGCACATTGCGCAGCACCTGCGTGGCGCCGCCGAGCCAGCGGATCTTCAGCTCGTCGATGGTGGAGATCGAACCGAGCCCCATGTGCATGATCGGATCGACGCTGCTCAGGTAGCCGCGCACCGGCATCTGCTCCAGCAGTTGATAGGTCCCGCCGGCGCGTATCTCCACGCGGGCTCCGAGCCCGTAGCGATTCTTCCCGTCGCCGTCCAGCTTGATGCGGAGCCAGTTGCCGCGATGCGTCTCGTTGGCATAGTTGCGATAGACGAAGGCCACCGAGTCACCGTTGTTGGTCACCATGTCCAGATCGCCGTCGCCGTCGAGATCGGCGTAGGCGGCGCCGTAGGTGAACTTCTTCTGATCGAAGCCCCATGCCGTGGTGCTGTCGCCGAACGTGAGGTCACCGCTGTTGTGGAACATGAAGCTGGCGATCGGGTTGGATGGGTACAACCGGATCATATCCAGGCGGGAGTGTGAGGTCAGCATGCGATACGATGCGTCCATGTCGGTCATGTCGCGCTTCATGCCGTTGCCGATGTACAGATCCTTGCGGCCGTCCTGATCGAAGTCCGCGAAAAGCGCCGGCCAGCTCCAGTCGGTGGCGTCGATCCCGGCCAGCGGCGCGATGTCGCTGAACAGCCCGTTGCCCCGGTTCAACTGCAGCGTGTTGCGAAACACCTGCGAGGAATCGAAGATCGGACTGAGCACCGAGAACGTCGCCGACAGCCGCATCTCGCGCACGTGATCGCGCGCCATCATGTCGAGCGTCACGATGTCGATGTTGCCGTCGTTGTTGAAGTCCGCCGCGTCGCACCCCATCGAGGAGTTGCTCATGTGCGGCATCACCTTGTTGCGGATGTTGGTGAACGTGCCGTTGCGATTGTTGAGGTAGATCATGTCCTGCGCCTCGAAGTCGTTCGAGACGTAGAGATCGGGGTAGCCGTCGTTGTTGACGTCGGTCGCGAGCACGTTCATCGCGTAGCCCATATCGACGATGCCGGCCTCCTTCGTCACATCGGTGAACTTGCCGCTGCCGTTGTTGCGGAACATGCGATCGTTGGCGCCGAAGCGGGCGTAGCCGTCGGTGATCGCCGACCCGGTCAGCGCCAGGTACATGTCCAGATCGCCGTCGAGATCGTAGTCGAAGAACGCCACCTGCGTGCTGTGACCGCTGAAGTCCAGCCCGTATTCCTTCGCCTTGTCGGTGAACGTGCCGTCGCCGTTGTTGATGTACAGCTTGTTCGGGAAGCTGATGCGGCAGACGTAGATATCGAGGTCGCCGTCGCCGTCGATGTCCACCATCACACAGCCGCGGCCGATCGATGCGGAGTCCGCCACGCCCGACTTGTACGTCACGTCCTCGAACTTGAAGTCCCCCTTGTTGAGATACAGCCGATTGGAGACCTGCGTGCCGGTGAAGAAGATGTCCGGGCGCCCGTCGCCGTCGACATCTCCGACGGCCACACCGTTGCCGTTGTAGGCGTTCGTGTAGTTGATGCCGTTGTAGACATCGGTCTCGTTGATGTAGTTCGAGAAGGTGATGCCCGTCTCGGACGGTGGGAGCAGGCGGAAGAGCGTGGACGGGGCTTGCGCGCGCGCGACTCCGATACAGGCCAGGAGGGCCAATGTCGGGGGCAGACTACGACGGAGAAATCGTTGCATGACAGGACGCATTTGATCCGCGATCGAGTAACTGGTTGCGCCGTTTCAGACGGCTGTATCAAGGCTCCACGGTTTCAGGAGCCGGCGGGGTCGCGATCCATCTGTTGACGGCTGCCGGCCGTTGCCGGGAACGATCGGCCGAGATTGAGGAAAGCGGGATGGCCTACAAACTACCCCCTGCGGGCCCTGTGCACAAGCCGCAAAATGTTGCATCCGACCGGCGCCGACCATGACGCAGAGGGGCTTTGTCGAGGGAATCGATGAACGCTTCGGCGCGCGCCTCGTTGCTCGACATCACTGCGAAATCCCCCTCCGTTGTGTCGAGAAGGGGATATCGCTACAGGAAACCGGTTGTGCGCCGGAAGTTCCAGACAGATGGGACATCAAACCGTTTCATCCCCGTGCGTGAGGGGGCGATATTCGTCTCCGGCGACTTCGGCGGGCATTCTTCGGCGCGGTCGAGGCATTGGGTCACAACAACTCCACCGTCACCATGTCGCCCGCCTGGGCGTCCGTCGCATCCTCATCAAGGAGGATCAGGCAGTTGGCCCTGCTCATCGACGACATGGCCCCGCTGGACTGCGTTCCGGTGGTGCCCACCCGCAGCGCGCCGCCGGGGTCGGATTCCAGAAGGCCCCGCACGAAATGCCGTCGCGTGTCGTTCTTCCGGATCGCCGTGGTCAACTCGGCGCGCAGGCGCAGGGGGGCGTCGGCGCGGCCGAGCAGCAGCGCCACGGCGTGCGCCACGAACAGGTGAAAGGTGACCAACGTCGAAACCGGGTTGCCGGGGAGCCCGAACACCAGCGCCCGCTGCTCCCCCTCTCCATGCGTGCCGAAGAGCACCGGTTTGCCCGGTTTGATGTTCACCTTGTGGAAACGCACCTCCACGCCGAGCCGCGGGAAAATCTGTTGCACGTAGTCGTAGGCGCCTGCCGATACGCCGCCGGTGGTCACAAGCAGGTCGTAGCGGAGCCCCTCCTCGAGCTTCTCCTCCAGTTCGGCGCGATCGTCGCGCGCAATCCCCATGTCGATCGGCTCCGCACCGATTGCCGCGCAGGCCGCGTAGAGTGCGGGGAGCGAGCTGTTGCGGATCTGCCCCGGACCCGGCGCGCGGAACGCCTCCACCACTTCGTTCCCCGTCGAAAGCAATCCCACCTTCGGTTTGATGCGCACCGGAACGTTGACGACGCCGAGGGAGGCCAGCACCCCGACATCCCCGGCGCTGAGCCGCTTGCCCGCGGTGATGACCTCGGCGCCGAGCGTCACGTCCTCCCCGGCCCGGCGAATCGACTCCCCCGGACGGATCGCCCGCCGCAGGTCAACCATGCCGTCGGCCTCATGCGTCGCCTCCACCTCGATCACGCCGGTCGCCCCCTCCGGAAGCAGACCTCCGGTCATGATGCGCACCGCCTCACCCACGCCCACGGCCCCCGTGTACAGCGTCCCCGCCGATGCCTCGCCTATCACGCGCAGGCGGACCGGCGTCTCGACCGACGCCCCAACGGTCTCCTCGGCGCGTACGGCGAAGCCGTCCATCGCGGAGTTCGGCGCCGCGGGAACGTTCTCCGCCGCAACGATCGTCTCGGCCAGAACGCGGCCGGCGGCCAGCACCAGCGGGACCGTTTCGACGGGCGTCCTGCGGGAAACCTGCGCGCCGATGGCGGCGAGAGCGTCGGAGTAGGAAATCATGGTACGGTACGAGTCGTGATTGTCGAAATTATGAAGTATGAAGGCTGAATTATGAATGTGGAACCGTGCAGGATGTGGGGAGTGCCGATGCGCCCGGCATCTCGGCTTCGCATTTCTTGTATTCAGCCTTCATATTTCCAACGGTGAGTCCGCGAAAGGAAGAGGAAGCCCCGAGCCGGTACCACGGTTTCACATTTCTTTCATTTCGCATTCTGCCTTTCGCTTTCGCCTTCCCTCGCTCCTAGCCGCGCTCGACGCGGAAGAGGTTGAACAGGCCGATGAGGAGGAACAGGGAGTTGACGGCCCAGGCGATGGCGACGGGGGGGAGCAGGTCGCCGTAGCTGAAGGTCTTGCTGATCTCGTTGAGCACCATGTACACGGCGCTCACCAGCGCGGTGATCGCGATCTGCACCGCGGTGCCGCTCTTGCGCTGGCGCGAGGAGAAGGGGATGCCGAAGAACACGACGATGAGCGAGGCGAACGGGAAGGCATACTTTGCCTCGTAGTCCACCTGAAGGCGCTTGATGTCGCGTCCGCTCAATCGCTCCTGCTCGATGCGTTCGGCGAACTCGTCGATCGTCAGCTCGTTCAGGTCCTGCTGCGAAAGGTTCAGTTCATCCGGGGTGATCGGCAGGAAGGGGATCTCGCGCCGTTCGAAGGCCGTGGTGTTGATGTTGTTGCGATCCTGAAAGTTCCGCGCGATGCCGTTGCGCATCACCCAGACTTTTTTTGCCGAATCGTAGTGCATCACCGAGGCGTCGATTCGTTCGGTGATCTTCAACGAGGTTGTCGTGTCCGAGACGAACGAAGCCTCACCCCCGCCGGTCCGCGACACCGACATCAGCACCACCTGTGCCGTGGTGTCGAAGCGCTCGATGCTCACCTTGTTCGCCTCCCCCTTGATCGGATCGAAATACTCCATCAGGAGATTCACGTTCGCGGAGATGCGCAGGAACACGTTGTGCTGGCCGCTTATCACGTCCTGGCCGAGATACTTCCGGCTGATGGCGAAATGGCGTTTGTTGGTGATCGGGACAACCCAGCCGTCGAAATAGATCATGCCCACGCTCACGATCGCGCCGACGAGCAGCAGCGGGAACGCGATGCGGCGCATCGAACGGCCGGCGGCGCGGATGGCGGTCAGTTCGTGCGTGGTGTCCAGACGACCGATCGTGAACAGGCTGGCCAGCAACACGCTGATCGGGACGATCAGGTGGATGATGTCGGGAATCTGGTACAGGTAGTACTGGACGATGATGAGCCACGGGACGTTGTGATCGAAGAATTTGTCGAGGTGTTCCATCAGGTCCACCACGACGAAAATCGTCACGAACGCCAAGATCCCGAACAGGAATGTCAGGATGAACTGGCGCAATATGTAGCGATCGATCCGTCCGAACATTGCTGGAACAACAGGTTCAAGGCTTCAAATTTTTCTCTCCACGTTCCTCAGTCTTCCGCGCTCCGATGCGCATCACCCATCACCCATTGCTCCCCTTCGATGTTCCAGGTCCGCAGCTCGGCGAGCATGGGGTCGTCGGTCAGGCGGTAGTGCACGGGGGTGACCGTGACGTACCCGGCGGTCAGGAGCGTGTCGTCGTTGTCTTCCGGGCCGAGCACCACGTGGCGCCCGGTGAGCCAGTAGTAGGGGCGCCCCATCGGATCGTGGCGCAGATCGTAGACATCGTTCCAATAGGAATCTCCCTGCGGAGCGATGCGCACGCCGCGAACCTGGCTCTGCGGCAGGCGCGGCACGTTGACGTTGAGGAGCACACCGCGCGGCAGGGAGCGTTGCGCCACGATGCCGGTGATCCAGCGGGCCACGTCGGCCGCGACCGCGAACTCCGCGTCGTCGGAGAAGTCATCCAGCGAGACGGCGATCGACGGGATGCCCATCACGGTCCCCTCGGTGGCGGCGGAGACGGTGCCGGAGTATATCAACGACACGGCCGTGTTCCGTCCGTGGTTGATGCCGCTGACGAGGATGTCCGGGCGCTGGGGAAGGAGGTGCTGCACGGCCAGCTTGACGCAGTCGGCCGGGGTGCCGCTCACCGCCCAGCCGTGCGGCTCGCCGCTGCGTTGGCGGCGCTCGACGCGCAGGGGCATCGAGACGGTGAGCGCGTGCCCGACGGCCGATTGCTGGCTCATCGGGGCAACGACGTCCACGTGGCCGATGGCGGAGAGTGCGCCGGCAAGCGCGCGGATGCCGCGCGAGTCGATGCCGTCGTCGTTCGATACCAGGATGCGCAGATTGGGATTCACGGATCGGGATTACTCGGGGAAGCGTGCCGCCGCGCGCACCGGCGCGCGCGACCGACTGCATGGAGCGTAAAACAAAGCGCGGCCGTTTTCGCCGCGCTTCGGGTTGAAATTGTTCCAACGTGGGGAGGTCGTGCCGGGCGATCAGTTCGCCAGCATGCGCGTGACGTCGTTGGAGAGCACGAATATCATGAAGATCAGCAGAAGCGCGAAGCCGACCTGCTGCACGGCCATGCGGACCTTCAGCGAAACCTCGCGGCGAATGATCGCCTCGATGATGATGAACACGAGATGTCCGCCGTCGAGCGCGGGGATCGGCAGGATGTTCATGCAGGCCAGCGTTACCGAAAGCGCCGCCATCAGCTCGATGAACTTCGGCAGGCCCTCACGCGCGGCGCGTGCGCCGAACTTCGCGATCATCACCGGGCCGCCCACGGATTCCTTGAGCTTCGCCTGGCCGGTTACCAGCTTTCCGACCAGTCCGAACGTGCCGACGGTTCCCGCCGCCGTTGCGTCGATGCCGCGGCCGAGCGACTGGAAGAGCGAGTAGTCGACGTGATGCTTCGGGCCGTCGTAGCGGTTGTCCGGGCTGATCTCGATGCGTCTGTCCTTGTTCGGCGTGATCTGCCGGCTGAACCTCGTGCCGTCGCGCTCGATCTCGAACGTGATCGGGGCGCTTGCGTTGGCGCGCACGTAGGCCACAAGTTCCTCGCTGCTCTGTATCGGCACGCCGTTGGCGGAGCGGATCACGTCGTCGGCGGCAAGCCCCGCCTTGTCGGCCGGGCCGTTTGCCTCGACGCCCGCGATGACCACCGACAGGTGGTCCGGCGGGAGCGCGAAGTTGGAATCGCTCAGATCGGCGGCGGGGATCCTGACGGTGGCCGGGCCCGCTGCCCGCGTTACGTTGAGCACCAGGTCCTGCGAGCGGCCGCTCTCCTTGGCAATGCGCGTGATGTCGTCGAAGTACGTGACGGCGGTGCCGTTGACTGC